>DASTBC010000027.1 GCA_035712245.1 Candidatus Eisenbacteria bacterium | reverse complement strand
CCGAGGCGCCGTGAAGACCGGGCTGCTTCTGGGGGGAGTGGCGCTCGCCGTGTGCGTCGCGGTGGCTTCCGGCGCCGGCCCGGCGCGGATCGGCGTCACGCCGGCGGCCGGCCGCGCTCCACGGCTCCTCTCGGAGACAGGCCTCTATCGGGCGGACGGAACCGTGGACCCGCGCAACCGACCCTTCGAGCCTCAGTACCCGCTCTGGTCGGACGGCGCGGCCAAGGCGCGGTGGGTCCGGCTCCCCGAGGGCGCGACGATCGACGTCTCCGACGTGGACGCGTGGCGCTTTCCTCCGGGCACCACGTTCTGGAAGGAATTTTCCTGGGGCGGGCGCAAGGTCGAGACGAGGATGATCCACCTGGACGGGAACGGCGACTGGACCTTCGCCGCCTACGTCTGGAACGACGAGCAGTCGGACGCCGTCCTCGCCCCGGAGGAGGGCGTTCCGGCACACCTCGAGATCGCTCCCGGGAAGCGTCATTCCATTCCGGGCGTCGAGGACTGCCACTCGTGTCACCGTTCCGCCCCCACCGCCGTGCTCGGCTTCACGGCGCTCCAGCTCTCGGACGACCGGGACCCGCTCGCGCCGCACGCGGCGCCGGTCCCGGAGGGCGGGATCACGTTGCGCACGCTGGTGGAGGAAGGGCGCCTCTCGCCGCCACGTCCCGACCTGGCGCGACGGCCGCCTCGCATCCGCGAATCTGATCCGGTGGCCCGGGCCGCGGTGGGATACCTCTCGGCCAATTGCGGCGGCTGCCACAACACGCGCGGTCCGCTCGCCCGGCTCGGGCTCTCGCTCCTGCATGACGAGGCCGGCGCGCGCGAGTCCCCCGAGCCCGCGGCCGTGACGGCCGTCGCGAGTCACGGACGGTTCGTCGTACCCGGTCACACGCCGGACAGCTCCTTCATCGTCGCCCCGGGCGCGCCGGACCGCAGCGCCTTGGTCCACCGCATGAAGTCCCGGCGTCCCTCCTCTCAAATGCCGCCGCTCGGAACGGTGATCCGCGACGAAGAGGCGATCGATCTGGTGCGGCGTTGGATCGAGGGATTGCGTCCATCCCGGGGCGAGAGCGCCATGGCGGGGGAGCAGGGCTGATCACGGCCGGTTCGGGGTCGTGGATTCACTCCTGCCGGATCCCCACCGCCGTGATAAGAAGAAGGGAATGTCCCGGACTCTATCCTCCGAATGCGATCGAGCCGAGGTGCTCCGGCGCCTGCATTCCCTGCGCGCCGACAGTGCGGGCCGCTGGGGGCGCATGTCCCCGCATCAAATGGTCTGCCACATGATCGACTCCACGCGCGTCGCCCTCGGCGAGCTCAAGGTCAGCCGCGTCGACACTCTCGTGAACCGCACGCTCGTGAAGTGGATCGCGCTGAGGGTTCCGGTCCCATGGCCCTCGGGCATCCGCACGAGGCCGGAGATCGATCAGGTGCTCGGCGGGGGAACGCGGCCGGCCGGTTTCGCGCACGACGTCGCGCGCCTCGAGGAACTGACGAATCGATTTGCCGGGGAGCGGGACTTCACGGGGCGAGCGCACCCGATCTTCGGAGCGATGTCCCGAGAGGAATGGCACCGGTGGGGATATCTCCACCTGGATCACCACCTGCGGCAGTTCGGGGTGTGACGGCGGGCCGTTTCCCTCAGCCCGTCACCCCCGCGACGAAGACCTAGGCCGCGGCCGCCATCGCCTTCGGTCCCAGGATTCGCTCCCCGCCCTTCTCGCGAAACGCCTCGACCGCGCGAAGCCGTCCCTCGGTCGAACGTCCGAGCAGCTCCTTGTACCTCGGATCCCCGCGCACGCCGTCGAGCAGCGGGCTCGAGGTCAGCGCCTCCACCTGGAAGTACTCCTTCTCCACGGCCTTCCTCAGATACGTGAACCCGCGCTCGGCATTCCCCACGTCACAGAAGAGGAGCCCTTCCTGGAAGCAGGCTTCGGGGTCGTCGATGATCTTCAAGTGCGCGATCTTCTCGCGGGCGGCCACCATGTCCTCGGCGCTGCGTTCGAGCCAGGCCTTGAGGAAGCCGACCCAGGATTCGAACGCGATCACCGGCGACGTGACCTTGACGGAGCGCAGGAGCGCGAGGGCCTCGTCGCGGCGGCCCGCGGCGCCGAGAGCCACCACGCGAGCGACGTCCCCGCCGCTCGCGATGGGGGAGCGCGCCCGGTGCAGGAGGGCGTCGACGTCACCTCTCAACAGCAGCGCCTGCTCCAGGCTCGTGTGGATGTTCGGGTCGAGCCGGCGCGCCTCCTCGTCCGCCGCGATGGCTTGGTCGATGAGACCGCAATAGCGGCAGGCGTGGACGAGCCCGGCGAAGATCTCGGGGTCGTTCTGGTGCAGGGCCGCTTCGTCCAGGAGCCGTTTCAGCGCGGAGAGGGAGTGGCCCGTGTCCCCTTCGAGATGCGCGTAGTACTTGTGGGCCACCGGCAGTCTCGGGCTCAGCTCGAGCGCGCGCCGCAGGGCCTCCTCGGCGCGTCGCTCGCTGTCCTCGGAGCCGGGGCCGCCGACGAACTTCCCGATGATGCGGTACGTGCGTCCCAGCTCCGCCCAGGCGGGGGCGAACCGGGGATCCAGCTCCACCGATCGCCGGTAGAGGTCCAGCGCGCCGTGGATCCGGTCGTAGCTCTTCCCCAACGCGTTGGCCTCGAGATAGAGCCCGTACGCGTGGGCGTTCGCGGGCCGGTCCGGCGTCACGACGGGTCCTCCGAGCGGGAGCGCCAGCGCGTTCACGACGCGCTTCGTGAGATCGTCCTGGAGGCCGAAGAGGTCGCCCATCGACGCGGTGGCGGTGTGCGAGACGACGAGCGTGCCGCCCGGCGCCTCCACGAGCTGCGCGGTGACCCGGAGCTGATCGCCCGCGCGCAGCAACGTTCCCATCACCACGCGGTCCACGTCCGCCTCGGCCGCGATCGTCCTGAGGTCAGGCGCGTCCGTCGCGAACCGCGCGCCGGCCGAGGTGGACCGGACCACGAGGGAGCTGAATCCCGAGAGCGATGTCGCGATCGCGTCGGCGAGGCTGAACGCGAGGAAGTCCGTCTCGGGATCAGCGCGGAGCACGCGGAAGGGAAGCACGACGAGCCGCGTCAGGGCCTGGGCCAGGGCCGGACGGTCGTCTCCGATCACGCCGCGAGCGGCGCGGAGCTCCTCGGCCATCGCGTCGGCGTTCGCGGGACGGTCCTCGGGCCGCTTCGCGAGCGCGCGCCGGATCACGCGATCCACCGCCGCCACGGCGGGGGAGCCGCTCAACGCGGGCGGCTGCTCGTGGATCGTCGCGTGCAGCACCTCCACGATGTTGTTGCCGGTGAAGGCCGGCCGTCCCGCGAGCATCTCGAAGAGGATCGCGCCCATGGCGAAGAGATCCGCGCGTCCGTCCACGGTGCCGCCGGCCACCTGCTCGGGCGCGATGTAGCGCGGCGTGCCCACGAGCATCCCGGGCTGGGTCAGCCCCGCCGCGACCTGTGAGGTCTCGAGCCCCGCCGGGATCGGCCTCGCGAGCCCGAAGTCGAGGAGCTTCACGCCATGGCGCGTGAGGAAGATGTTCGAGGGCTTGAGGTCGCGATGGATGATGCCGCGGGCGTGGACCGCCGACAGCCCCGCGAGAATCCCGAGCACGATCGGGATCGCCTCGGAGACGGGAAGCGGGCCGTCGCGCAGGCGATCCGCGAGCGACTCGCCCTCGAGCAGCTCCATCGCGATGTAGAGCCCGCCCCGGTGCTCGCCGATGTCGTAAATCTGGGCGATATTCGGGTGATTGACGCTCGCCGCGGCGCGAGCCTCGCGCCAGAAGCGCTGCCGCGCTTCCTCGTCCCCTACGGGCGAGGACATCGTCTTGATCGCGACCACGCGCTCGAGCCGGGAATCTCGGGCGGCGTAGACGACCCCCATGCCGCCCCGGCCGACCTCCCCGGTGAGCGAGTAGTGGCCGATACGGGACGCGTCGTCCTCGCGCTCCGGGGCTTCGGGCCCGTGGAGCGGGGCGTCGGACTTCCGGAACAGGTTGGCGAAGGCGCGGAGCGGTCCCGCGCTGGGCTTGCGGCTGGATTCGTCGGGCATCGCTGGGATTCTATCGCGTTTTCGTAAGTCGCAGTCCCCCAATGAGGCAGGCGCAGCCGCCCCGGACGCCGTCGAATCGAAGTGCGATCCCATGCCCTGGGAGCGTTTTGTCGTCGGACACTCCCCGTCCAAATCCAACACGGTCACGTGCGCCGCCGATCCACCCAAAGGGGGGAGCCATGTCTCGTATGCCGTTTCGGTTCGCCGCGTTCCCGGTCCTCGCGCTCGCCGCTCTCTGGTTGTCCGCCGGCACCGTGGAGGCGGCAGCTCCGAACCCGATCCTGTCCCCGAATCCCGCGGCACGCGCCGTGGCGGTCAGCGCGATCGTCGTCACCGCTCCCGCGCAGATGAGCGCGGCCATCGGGGACACCATCTACATCGAGGCGACGGCGGAGAGCGGCGATCCGAACGCCATCATCACCATGACCGTGACGGGCGCCCCCGCGGAGCTGACCTTCGCGACCAACACGCCGACCTCGATCGGCGCCATGGCGTCGCTGAGCGGCGCGGTCCAGACTCACGGGGCCTGGTGGATCGACTGGCGCGCGGAGGATCAGTTCGGAGTCAGGAAAGTCGCGACGACCCTCCTGACGGTGCTCCCGCCGGACGGGCCGCCGGTCCTGGGAATGGTCTCGTCCATGAGCGTGTACGTGAACGACATCGCGTACGCGAATCTCACGGCGACCGACCCTGACGGCGATCCGCTGACCTTCTCGCTGGTGAGCGGTCCGTCGTTCGTGACGGTGGTGACGGACAACCAAGGATCGGGATCCGCGTCCGGCCGCGCGATCGTATCTCCCGGGAGCTCCGACCAGGGAAACTGGAACGTAACCGTTCGGGTGAGCGACGGCGCCCGGGAGGACACCGGCTCCTTCACCGTCACGGTTCTGGCCGCCCCGACGCAAACACCTCCTTTCTTCAGCCCGTATCCGACGAACATGACCGTGAACGAAGGTGCGGTGGCGGATCAGACGCTGACCGCCATCGATCCGGACGGAAATCCGCTGTCGTTCTTCAAGTCCAGCGGCCCGGCGTTCATGAGCGTCACCACGACGAATCCCGGCTCGGGCACTGCAACCGGAAACCTTCGACTCGCGCCAGGCCCCGTCGATGAGGGCTCGTACTTCGGCGACGTCTACGTGACGGACGGGATCTACTACGGCTTTGCCTACATCTACATCACGATCGTCCATGTTCCGAGCCCCCCGGTTCCAGGCGAGCCCTTCTGGGAAGTGGTGGGTCCGTTCCAGGATCCGAGAACAGGCGGGGCCGGGGTGAACGACGCTGCCGCGAGCCTGATCGGGGACAAGCTCTACGTGAGCCATGGGGCGCGGTATGGCGAGTCGGTGTATCTGTCGTTCTTCGACATCGCGCAGAGCGCGTGGACTCACGGGGGCGTTTCCGCGCCGGACGCGGCGTTCCAGCGGACGGCGCTGGCGGGCGGCAGAGCTTTGGGTCGCCATTACGCGATCGGTGGACGGAGCTCGCCGACGAGCGTCGAGGAGTTCGATCCCGTGACGGAGCGCTGGACCACCAAGGCGCCGCTCCCGGTCGGGCGCGCGGGCCTTGGCGCTGCGAGCTGGAACGGCAAGATCTACGTCGTGGGAGGTCGTTCGGGATACTCCTACGGGGAAGGGACGATCTACAACCGGCTCGACGTGTACGATGCCGCGACGAATCAGTGGGCGAACCGCGCTTCCATGCCGGTGCCGGTTTCCGAGAACGGTGCTACCGTCGCGTACCAGGGCAAGGTCTACGTCTTCGGCGGCTGGAACGGCGCCAGCCACGTCGCGACCACTCAGATCTACGACATCGCGACGAACACATGGCGCCTCGGCGCCGCCATGCCCACTCCGCGCGGAGCATCGAGGGCCGGCGTCGTCGGATCCAAGATCGCCGTCTTCGGCGGGTATGCGGGAGGATCCCGATACCTGCCCGTGACCGAGATGTACGATCCCGGCACCGACACCTGGTCGCCCGGGAACGAGATGCCCCAGACACTGTACGGGCTCGCCCAGGGAGCGACTTTCGACCATACGGGAGCGTATGCGCTCGGGACGAACGCGTCCGGATACTCCGGCGTGTTGATGGTCCTTCGTCCGCACGTGAGTCTGAACGCGCCCCTGGCACTGCAGCAGGACGAGGGGCAGCCGGTTTCCTTCCAGGTGACCGCCTCTCACCGCAATGCTCTTCCCGTCACCCTTCGGGCCACGGGCCTTCCTCCGGGCGCCAGCTTCACGGACCACGGAGACGGAAGCGGCACGTTCGCCTGGACGCCGGGATTCGACCAGGCGGGGAGCTACAGCCTGACGTTCACCGGGTCGAGCGGGGACGGATCCACCAACACGATGCAAACGTCCCTCGCCGTGCGGAACCGGAACCGCGGACCGTCGGCCGATCCGGGAGGTCCGTACACCGGAACGGCGGGCGCGCCGCTCCAGCTCGACGGGACCGGCTCGTCGGATCCAGACGGCACCCCCCTCACGTACTCGTGGATCTTCGGAGACGGGAGCACGGGGACCGGAGCGTCGCCGAGCCACACGTACGCGGCGTCCGGTACGTACGGAATCGCCCTCACCGTGTTCGACGAAGGCCTTTCGGACCTGTCGACCACGACCGCGACGATCGTCGATCTCTTCCAGGCCCGCGCCTTCACGGCGGGGGGAGGGCGCACGATCCGCCTCGGCGGCGGGAAGCCGACCTGGTGCGTCCAGGTGGAGCCGGTCGGAGGCTCGTTCTCGTTGAATCTCGTGCATCTCGAGTCGATCGTCATGAAGTCCGCGGGAACCGGGGACGTCGGACAGATCACCGCGGTCGTTGACAAGTCCTCGGTGGGATCCGACCGGGACGGAAACGGACTGGACGAGATCACCGCCTGCTTCGGGAAGGACGACCTGCGCGTTCTCTTCTCGGGCATCCACGGGACGCAGACCGTTCCGGTGACGATCGAGGGCCAGCTCTTCAACGGCGGCCGCTTCGTGTGCGCGATCGACGTGGCCGTGCATGCCTCGGGCGGGGGCCCGTCCGCTTCGGTCTCGCCGAACCCGCTCAATCCCGACGCGACGCTCACGTTCCACGTGCCCGCGGCCGGCCCGGCGCGGGTTCGGATCTACGGCCCGGACGGCAGGCTCGTGCGGCAGCTCCTGGACGGCGAGGTGTCCGCCGGGTATCACGACCTGAGGTTCGACGGAAAGGACACGCAGGGGACGAGGCTTTCCTCCGGCGTCTACTTCTATCGCGTGGAGACGGTGGCCGGGAGCGTGGGAGGAAGACTCGCGATCGTGAAGTAGCCGTACGCCAGCCACGGACCGGGGCGGGTCGAGAATTCCTCGACCTGCTCCGGAGCGGGTTCGTGCATTCCAACCTCAGGGGGAGCGCAAGGCGGCCAGGATCTCCTCGCCATAGAGCTCGAGCTTCCGCTCCCCGATCCCGTGACAGAGCAGGAGATCCTCGAGCGTCCGGGGGTTCATCGTCGCGATGTCCTGGAGCGTGCGGTCCGGAGCGATGACGTAGGCCGGAACTCCGGCCGTGCGCGCGGCCTGCAGTCTCCAGCGGCGCAGTCGCGCGAAGCGGGCGTCCGTTCCCGGTTCGGCAGCCTGGCCGGCCTGCGCGCGTCCGCGCTCCGGCCGGGCGTCGCGCCGCTTCTTCTCGCTTCGATCCTTCCGATCCGGCTCGAGCACCGGAAGCACCAGCCGCGCGGGACGTTTCCCGTCCAGCACCGCGCGCCCGGCGGCCGTGAGCAGGAGCAGGGGATACTCGCCGCTCGTGAAGTCGACCCACCCCGCCGAGACGCAGCGCTGGAGGAGCATCGTGATCCAGGGCTCCGGCCGTGAGGCGAGCGCACCGAACGCGGCCGCCTTGGTGAGACCGTACCGCGCGAGCTTCTCGTCCTCCTCGCCGCGCAGGAGCTTCACCGTGACCTTGAATCCGAGCCTCTGATCCACGAGCGCCACCGCGGCGAGCGCGGCTCGAGCGATCGGCTCCGGGTCCGCATCACCCGCGCCGGGGCCGCCCACCGAGCCTTCCGACAGTTGCCGGCACACGTCGCACCGGCCGCAACCGTGCAGCGTCTCGGCCTCGTCGCCGAAGTAGCGCAGGATCGCGTCGTGGCGGCACGTGCCTCCGTCGGCCCAGCGCAAGAGGTCCTGGAACATCGACCACTTGTGCTCGACCCACGCGCGCGAGATCTCGCCCTCGGCGCCGCGCTCGATCAGGATCTTCCTGCGAGGAATATCCGACGCGCGCAAGAGCAGCACGCCGAGCGCCTCCTTGCCGTCGCGTCCGGCTCGGCCGACTTCCTGGTAGTAGGACTCGACGGAATCCGGCGGGGACATGTGGATCACCGCGCGCACGTCGGCGCGGTCGATCCCCATGCCGAACGCGTTCGTCGCGGTGACCACCTGGAGCTGTCCCGCCATGAACCGCCGCTGGACCTCGCCGCGGTGATCGCCGGAGAGGCCGGCGTGGTACCACCCCGCGCTCCATCCCGCCTCGCGAAGGCGCTTCGCCTCCTCCTCGGCGTCCTTGCGGCTCAGGCAGTAGATGATGGCGGCGCCGGCTCCCTCCGCCATGCGCCCGAGCCCGGCGACCCTCCCGAGAGCCTCCTCGAGCGTCTCGTCGATCGCGTCCGCGCGCTGCGCGGCGGTGACGAGGTTCCGGACGCGAAGGGAGAGATTCGGGCGCGCGAACCCTCGCACGATCTGCGGCGTGTCGGCGCCGAGACCGAGCTGGGCGACGATGTCATCGCGAACGATGGGCGTGGCCGTCGCGGTGCAGGCGAGCACCATGCAACCCGGGAGGGTCTTCAAGAACGCGCCGATCTCCCGGTACTCGGGCCGGAAATCGTGACCCCACTGGCTGATGCAGTGCGCCTCGTCGACGGCGACCAGCGGCACGGTCAAGCGCTCGAGCACGCGCCGGAATCCGGGATGGGGGAGCCGCTCCGGCGCGACATAGACCAGCCGGTAGCGCCGCTCGCGGATGCCTTCCACTCGCGCGTCGATCTCGTCCCACGAGAGCGTGCTCGCGAGGTACGTCGCGCTCACCCCTCGCGCCGCGAGCGCCGTGCACTGGTCCTGCATGAGCGCGATCAGGGGCGAGATCACGAGGGTGGTCCCCTCGAGGAGCGTGGCGGGGAGCTGGTAGATGAGGCTCTTGCCGCCCCCGGTGGGCGCGACCAGGACGAGCCGTCCCTTGTGGAAGAGCGTCTCGAGCGCTTCGAGCTGCCCGGGGCGGAACGAGTCGTAGCCCATCCGGGCGAGCGCGGGTTCGAAGGTGCGTGCGGAAGTTGTCGCTGCGAGGCCGGCCACGTCCCATCCCCTTCCCGTGTTTCGTTGGCGGAACGGCGCGAATGGTACCGCGAGACGCGATCTCGCCCTAGGGTTTCCTCGCCGCGGCTCGTCGAAAGAGCTTGATCTTTCGCCCCATACGGCCGATAGTCTGGTACAGGCACCACGCAAAGCACCGCAGACCCCCCGCGATTCTACACACCGAGTGGTCGACGCCGTGGCGGCGGAAAGGCCGCGACCACGGCACACGGCGCAAGGCCCGCGATTCGGGACCCGTCGGTTCCGCTCCGCCCGCAGTCGAATCGGCCTCAGCCGCTTCCTACCCCAACTGGTCCCGACGCCCGCGACTCGTTTCCAGGGTGATCGTGTCCGTCGCATCCGACGTCCGGGCCGAAGGCTCGGTTCGAGCGCGCGCGCGGTCACACACGGACCGGGAAGGATCCAAGATGAACTACAAGATGGGCGATTTGAAGGGCATCGACACGAACCAGGTGGCGCAGCTCACCAAGGGTGGTGTCGAGAACACGGACGAGATGATGCGTGTGTGGAACGACGCGGCGAAGCGGCAGGAGCTGACCACCGCGACCGGACTCGACGAGGAGCAGCTCAAGCGCCTCGCGTCCCTGGCGCGTGTCGCTCGTCTTCGCGGCGTCGGACCCAAGTACGCGGAGTTGCTCGTGACCGCGGGCGTACGGGGCCGGAAGAGCCTCGCCACGTTCACGCCGGAGTCGCTGGTGAAGCATCTCCAGGACGTGACCGCCGCGAAGAGCCTCTCGGGGCCGGTGCCGACGTCTACCGAGGTCAGCGCCTGGTTCGAACAGCTGGCGCCCGCTCCGACGCCCGATACCACGACGTCGTAGCGACCCATCGAAGTGCGGGGGGCGTCCCGACCCGACAACCTGTCGCGTCTCCCGGTTGAGGGAGGCGGCCACGGTCCCAGGACCGTGGCCGTTCTTCTTTTCGACCCCGTAGAGCGGTTCTCTCCGTGTATCCTTGGCGCTCTTCGACCTCGCGACACGACCGCCAACCTCCGGAGACGACATGCCCGACACCCTTTCCACCGAACCAACGACCCCGCCGGACTACGTCCGGATGATCGAGATGGCCCGCGGCCACTACGTGGCGATGGTCGTCCACGCCGCGGCCCACTTCGGTATCGCGGACCATCTCGCGGACGGGCCGAAGTCCGCCGAGGAGCTGGCCGGGGCCACTCGCACGCACGCGCCGTCTCTCTATCGGGTGATGCGCACGCTCTCGAGCCTCGGCGTCTTCACCGAGGACGCGCAGCGCCGCTTCCGTCTCACGCCGCTCGGCGAGACGCTGAAGACCGGAGCGCCGGGTGCCGCGCGGTCCACCATTCGCACGATCGCGGGCGACTGGTTCTGGAAAGGCATGGAGCAGTTCCCGTACTCGGTCGAGACGGGGAAGAGCGGGTTCGAGAAGGCAATCGGGATGCCGGTCTTCGAGTACCTCGCGAAGCACCCCGAGAAGGCGTCGCTCTTCAGCGAGACCATGGTCGGGGTTCACGGCGAGGAACCCGCGACCGTGGCCGAGGCGTACGACTTCTCGAACGTGGGCGTCCTGATGGACGTCGGTGGAGCGACCGGGAACATGCTCGCGCACATCCTCGCGCGACATCCGAAGCCGCGCGGGATCCTGTTCGACCTCCCGCACGTCGTGAAGGACGCGAAGTCTCTGATCGCGTCGCGCGGGCTCTCGGACCGGATCGAAATCCGGAGCGGCTCTTTCTTCGACGCCGTACCCTCGGGCGCCGATGCGTACCTCCTCTCCCACGTCATCCACGACTGGAGCGAGGAGCAGTGCGTCGCGATCCTCCGGAACGTCCATCGCGCGGTGCCGAAGAACGGCAGGCTCCTGATCGTGGAGATGGTGCTTCCTCCCGGCAACGTGTTTCATCCCGGCAAGATGCTCGACATGATCATGCTCGTCGGCCCCGGCGGACAGGAACGGACGGAAGAGGAGTACGCCCACTTGCTCGAGAAGTCAGGCTTCCGCCTCACGCGGGTCGTTCCGACGAAGTCGCCCGTGAGCGTGGTGGAAGGAGTGCCCGCGTGAGCCCGAAGAAGGCGAGGAACGACTGCGAGCGCCTGGCGGAGCAGATCACGAAGGCGATGATCGGCGAGGCATGGCACGGGCCGTCCTGGCGGGACAATGTCGAGGGAGTGACGCGCGAGGACGCGCTCCGTCGCCCGATCGCGGGTGGCCACACGATCGCCGAGATCGTGCTCCACATGACGACGTGGAACCACGTCGTGCGCCGGCGCATGGAAGGGGAAACGCCGAACGTCACGGGGGCGCTCGACTGGCCGAAGGGCGCGCTGAAGGACGACGCAGCGTGGGAAGCGGTCGTCGCGAAGCTCTTCGAGAGCGGCGACGCCTTGGCGGCCACGGTCGCCGCGTTTCCGGAGGGGAAGCTCCACAAGAAGCGCCCCAGCGTGGACGGCACGTGGTTCGATCTGGTGCTCGGGCAGCTCCAGCACATCCTCTACCACGCGGGCCAGGCGGGACTGCTCCGGAAGGCCGTGACGAAGCGCTAGGGCCCGCCGCCCGAGAGCAGGGCGGACGCATGTCCCGCCGCTCCGTGGCCGGTCCCATTCTACAAACGACTCCGGACGGCGGCGCCCGATCCCGCCGTGGCGGCGGCCATCTCTCAGGCTGAAGCGACGTATCGCCTCCTGCAGCCACACGGCACGACCCATGCAGCCGCACGACCCCCGCGCCACCGCACCCTTGAAGGAGACCCGCCATGAAACCCGCCAGGCTGCTGGGCCATCAGATCCACCCCATGGTGATCGTGTTTCCCCTCGGGCTTCTCGCCATCTCGGTGATCTTCGACCTCGCGTACCTCGCGACCGGGAACGCGGCATTTGCCGAGACCGCGTACTGGAACATCATCGCCGGCGTCGTGGGCGGGCTTCTCGCCGCCGTGTTCGGATCCTGGGACTGGCTCACGATCCCGCGAGGAACGCGCGCCAAGAGGATCGGGGCGCTGCACGGGAGCCTGAACGTGGTCGTGGTCGCGCTCTTCCTCGCCAACTGGATGAGCCGGCGGGACGAGGCCTTCCATGCCCCCACGTCCGCCACGATCATCATGTCCCTGGTCGCCGTCGGGTTCGCCCTGGTCGCGGGCTGGCTCGGTGGCGAGCTGGTCGAGCGGCTCGGGATCGGCGTGTGGCGCGACGCGGAGCCCAATGCTCCCAGCTCGCTCCGATCGTCGACGCGACGAGGGGCGCCGGGAGAAGGCGCTCCGAGCAAGGTCTAGTCAGGCGGCGCTACCTCGCTCGCGACGAAACTCGAGGGGGGGTGTATTCTGGCATCATGCCGCTCCGCTACCAGATCGACGATGAGAACCGCCTCGTTCTCGCTCGTGGCTACGACGTCCTGACCGACCAGGAGGTCTTTGAGTACAAGCAGAGTGTCTGGTCGCTTCCGAGGGTTGCCGGATACGACGAGCTGGTCGACGTCGGGGACGTGAAACGCATCGACTTCCCGTCCACGGAGCGTCTGCGGGAGCTGGCGCGGCTCTCCGCGGCCCTGGACGTGCTGCCCCCCTCACGGGTCGCGATCGTGGCGGCAGATCTGGTTTCGTTCGAGATCGCGCGCATGTACGAGGTCTTCCGCAAGCTGGACAAGAGGAGCACGCGCGACGTGTCCGTGTTCCGGAAGGAGGAGGAGGCGATCGTGTGGCTCAAGCAGCCGCGCCCGGCGGCCGCGCGCCGGAGCCGGCGACACACCCTTGAAATCCTGCTCGCGGCGATGCTGGTGTCGACATCGTGCACGTCACGAACGGGTACCGGCAATCCCGAAGCCACGCCGCCCACCGCTCGTGCGGGCATCGAGGGTGCCGCCACGAGCGCACCGCCGGAAGGGCCGCTCCGCGCCGACGAATCACGCGTTCCCGGCATGCTCGCGGAGCCGGCCGAGGCCACGCCGGTCCTGGCGCCCTCGTCGGTCTCCGCCGGGGAACGGTTCGAGGTCACCATCACGACGACCGGCAGCGGATGTGATCGCCTGGGGGACACGGGGATCCTCCAGGGAGAGCGCGACGCGGTGATCTACGTCTACGACTTCACGTCCGCGAATCGCCCCGGCGTCGCCTGCACGATGATCTTCAAGCACCTGACGCGCAAGGTCCCGCTCGCGTTCTCACAGCCCGGCGAGGTGGTGATCCGCGTGTGGGGCAGGCGTTCGAGGCAGGACGGAACTCCCGGCGGAGAGCCGTTCCTCATCGAGCGCCGGGTCCAGGTGCGCGGCTAGACCCGCGCGGCCCGGCCTCGCGGCTAGGCCTTCACCGCCCTCGTCATCAGGAATCCCTGCCGGAGCAGGTTGTCCTCGAGCAGCTCCTCGACGAGCGCCTCGAACTCGCGGCGAAAGACCTCGAGCTTCTTGGGATCGTTCGCGCTGAGGGACTCGACCAGCTTGATCACGGGTCCCGCCGTCCGCTCCGTCACCTCGCGGTAGTGCTGCGGGCTCAGCGCACCGACCTCCATCGTGCCCCGCTCGAACGCGACGTTCTTCACGGCGCCGCCGAGGCGTTCCCGGACCACGTTCGGGTCGCCCCAGAGCGCCGGAGGAGGTATTTCGATCGGTGGCGGCGGCAGGTAGCGGGTGATCATCCCGAACAGGCGCCCCATGCCGAGCTCGGGCGGCCAGGTGGAGAACGCGATCGTTCCGCCGGGCTTCAGGACGCGAAGCATCTCCGCGACCGCAACCTCGGGGCGCGGCGCGAACATGTGCCCGAACTGGCTCAGGACCATGTCGAACGTGCGGTCCTCGAAGGGAAGCTCCTCGGCATCCCCCTGATGCCAGTCGATCTCGACGCGCGCGAGCCGCGCGTTCTCGCGCGCGCGCTCGAGGAGCTCCGGCGTGAGATCGAGCCCCGTCGCGCGCGCGCCACGCCTTGCCGCCGTGATCGCCACGACTCCCGTCCCGCAGCCCACGTCCAGAACACACGTGCCGGGCGCGACTCTCGCGTGACGCACGAGCTTCGCCGCCGGAGGCGTGGTCCACGTCTCGAGGGGGGCGAAGTGCGCCCAGCCCTGCCGCTGCATCTCCTTGAACTTGGTCAGCGCGTCCATGCCGCACCTCGGGGTCACTCGGGTGAACCGCAGGTCATGATCCGGAGAGTCTGCCACAAACACCATGCGGCTGGAGGAAGCACGCATCCCCGCACGAATGTCGTGCGGGGACGCGAGTGTACGGAGTCCTGATCGCGGGCGGTGGGCTACTTCACCATGACCATTCTCACGGTGCTGCGGTAGGAGCCCGCCTCGAGCACGGCGTAGTACACCCCAGACGCCGCCCGTCCGCCGCTTCGTGTCGTTCCGTCCCAGGTCACCGTGTGCTGGCCCGCCGGGAGGTGCCCGTCCACGACCGTCCGGACCAGCTCCCCGCGCACGCCGTACACCTGCACGGTGGCGCGCGCCGCCTCGCGGAGCGCGAAGCGCACCGTGGTCACGGGATTGAACGGATTGGGCGAGTTCTGGAAGAGGGCGGTCTCGGTGGGTGCACCGGCCGTGGCTGACGCGCCGTCTGCCGCGCCGCCGAGGAGCGCCGCGCTCAGGTAGCCGCTCGAGCTGTGGATCGCGATCGCGCCGCCTCCCAGCGCGGTCACGGGGCTCGCGTCGTCCGAAGCGCCCATCTGGTTGTCGTAGACGGCCTGGCCGGTCACCTTGTCGGTGATCTTGATCCGGAACCGGTCCTGACCGCCGCCGCCGGAGATCTGACCGTCGGTCGCGGTGATCATGAAGCCGAAGTCGCCCGTGCCGTTGATCGTGCCCGAGCCCTTGAACTGGGCCCTCGAGCCGGCGACCACGAGCCAGTTGTAGCTCGTGCTGTGGAAGTTGAGATTGCCAGCCTTGAACTGGAACTCGGTCTCGCCGCTCGGCGTGCTCTGGCCCTTCTTGTACCGGGACACGAATCCAAAGTTCGCCTTTCCGGTCAGTGCGGGGTTCGCCGCGTACGATCCTGCCGGGGAGGAGATCCACCCGCCGCCCGTGACGAAGCCGGCGGTCGGATCGTAGACCACGATCATCGCCTCGAGGCCGCCCACCTGATCCGCAGAGCCCGTGTTTTCGCACTGGTCCTGGACTTCGAGCCGCAGCCGGTAGACGCCGGCCGTGGTGAGGCAGAGCTGCCCGCTCACCGCGCCGGTCGCTTCGTTCACCGTGGCGGGGGTCGTGAGGGCGTCGCACACCCAGCGGGCGGTGTGCAGGTCGCCCGCGTTGTCGGTGAAGAGGCCGCTCACGGAGATGTTGGAGCCCGCCGCGTAGATGGCGCCGCTCGCGGGCGTGAGGATCGTGACCTGCGGGGTCGCGTTCGTGACGGTGACGGTCTGGGAGGCGGTCGCCGTGTTGCCCGCGGCGTCGGTCGCCGTCCAGGTGATGGTCGTCGTGCCCTTCGGGAACGGATCGCCAAGCGCGGCTCCGTCGCTTCGAGTCCCGGCGGGCGTGAGGGAGCCGCAATTGTCAGCGGCCCCGGTCACGAGGTCCGCGAACGAGGCCGTGCAGAGGCCCGCGTCCGTGGAGGCTTCGAGGTTGGCGGTGGTGATCGAAGGAGGCGTCGTGTCGACCACCGTGACCTTCTGGGTGGCGGATGTCGTGTTCCCGCTCGCGTCGGTCGCGGTGTAGGTGATCGTCGTGGTGCCCAGAGGGAAGACGTTCCCTTCGGGGACGCCGGTCCGATCCAACGTGACCGAGCAGTTGTCCGAAGCGGTCGCCGTGCCCAGAGCCGCGTTCGACATGGCCAGGCCGCAACCGGACCCGTTCGCGCCTGTCTCCAGCGTGAGATCGGCGGGGACCGTCAGCGCGGGCGGCGTGTCGTCCGTCACCGTGACCGTCTGAGTCGCGGTCACGGAGTTGCCGCTCGGATCGGTGGCCGTGTAGGCGATCGTGGTCGTTCCGACCGGGAAGAGGTTTCCCTCCGGGACGCCGGTCCGGGTGACCGTGGCGCCGCAGTTGTCCCCGGCCACCGGCGTGCCCAGGGCCTCGTCGCTCACGAGCGCGGCGCACGAGGCGGCGCCGGGTCCCGTGAACTGTTCGGCTACGGCCGGGAGCGCCAGGGTGGGGATCTCGACATCCGAGACCTTGACGGTCTGGGTCAAGCTGGACGCATTCCCGGCCAAATCGGTCGCAACCCAGGTGATCGTGGTCGTTCCAACAGGGAACGGATCGCCGAGCGGTGCGCCGTCGCTCCGCGTTCCGGTCAAGGTCGTGCCGCCGCAATGGTCCGCGGCGGTGGTGCCCAGGCTCCCGATGGTGGCGGTGCAGAGACCCTCGCCGGTCGGGACATCGAGAGCGGCCGTGGTGATGGCCGGGGGCGTCGTGTCGGCCACCGTCACGAGCTGCGTGGCCGTGGCCGTGTTGCCGCTCGGATCGGTCGCGGTCCACGTGATCGTGGTCGTGCCGACCGGGAAGAAATGGCCCGCGGGGATCCCATCGCGCGTCAGGGTGAACCCGCAATTGTCGGTCGCGGTCGCGGTGCCGAGGGCGGTGTCGTCGATCGTCGCGCCGCACTGGGTCGCGTCGGCGCCGGTCGTGATCGTGAGATCGGCGGGCGCGGTGAGGACGGGCTTCTGGGTGTCGGTCACCGTCACGGTCTGGGTCGCGGTCGAGGAGTTCCCGGCGGTGTCGGTGGCGACCCAGGTGACCGTGGTCGTGCCGACGGGGAACGCGTCACCGAGCGCCATGCCATCGCTCCGGGTGCCGAGGACCGTGGCCTGACCACAGTTGTCGGTCGCGAACGTACAGAGATCCAGCATCAGCATCGCGGCGCAGGTGCCGGGGTCGTTCGTCCGCGTCAGGTTCGAGGTGGTGATCGCGGGCGCTTCCGTATCGTTCACGGTGACGGTGAAGGTCGTGCTCGCCGATCCGCAGGCGTTCGTCGCGGTGGCGGTGACGGTGGTGGTGCCCACCGGGAAGAACGAGCCCGGGGCGTGCGAGTACGAGACGGACGGAGTGGGCGTGCCGGTGGCGGCCGCCGAGAAAGCGACCTGGGCGCCGCACTGGCCAGGCGTATTGCTCGCCGTGAGGTTTCCGGGAGGCGCGATCGAAGGAGGCGCGTTCACGGTGACCGTCGCGCTCGTCGACGCCGTGTCGGACGCGGACGTGGCCGCCTTCACTCGGAACGTGCCGGCGCCCGCCGGTGTGCCGGCCGAGGACGTCAGGGTCAGCGTCGAGGTCCGGGAGGGAGCTCCCGGCGTGAACGACACGGGGTTCGGCGAGAAGGAGGCGGTGACGCCCGCCGGGAGCCCCTGGGGAACGGTCAGGTTCGCGGTGAATGCGCCCGCACTCCCGTTGAGATTCCCGCGAAACACGGTGACCGGGAACGTGGCCGACGCGGAAGCGCCCGCGCAGAGGTCGCCGGACTGGGAGCCCACGGACACGGAGCCGACCTTGGGATTGTCCGTGAAGAACGTCTGTGCGGTCAGGCCCGATGTGAGCCCGGTCGCCGTCAGCACGAACGCCGTTCCCAGGTGATAGTCCTGGATCTCGTAATCCCGGTTCCAGATTCGTCCCTCGGAGTCGGCCACGGTGTAGAGGGTGATGAGGACGAACTGGTACGGAGTTTCGTCGAAGTGCAGGGACACCGTTTCGTTGGGCATGAAGCCCGAGCCGGTCACGAGTACCGTGTCACCGGGGCTGTAGTCGGCGAAGTCGGTCGCCACCGTCTGGGCGTTCGCCCGTTCCGGCGTCATGCCGGCCATGCCGAGTGCGAGAGCGAGTACGAGTGCGATGCGAATCGGGAGGATCTGGCGGGGCGCTCTGGGCGCTGGTGAGTTCATGGTACCGGGCGACAGCGCACCAAACATGCCGCCGGCGTGAGCCCGCTAACTCGTTTGTGCTTCGTGGCCCTACGGCATTTCGCAATGCGATGCTGGGTTCGATTCCCCACGGGTGGGGTGGGAAGCCGCGAGCGAAGCCGTCGGGGCGCTCCCGCGCTCGGGGTCGCCGGGTTAGAATGGCGCCGTGAGACCGACTCCGGCATGGGGTGTCGCCGGCGTTCTCGTGGCGCTCCTCCTCATCCTCTCGCTCCTCCTTTCGACGTGGTACTGCGCCTTCCCGTGGTCCCTGGCCACACGCCGGGCCGAAGCCCAGTCGCCGCCGCGGCGCGACCCCATGACGCTCGTCTTCGCGGTCGACGATTCGACGGAGGCCCGCAGGCAGATCGAAGCCGGGAGCGCTCGCATTGTCGAGGCGTGGAAGAGAGGCGACGCGGCGCTCTTCGCGTCGGTCTACGCCCTGGATGCGGCGCTTCTCGAGCCGGGTCGGCCTCCCGTTACCGGAAGAGAGGCCATCCTAGAGCGCATGAAGGGCATCTTCGCGAGCGACCGCATGAAGGAGGGCGAGATCTCGATCGTGGACGTCTTCGTGCTGGGAGATCACGCCTACGCGACCGGAAGGTGGAAGTTCGCGATCGGACCGATCGGCAAGAAGGCGAAGACCCGGTCGGGCCGCTTCGTGGATGTCTGGGTCCGCGAGGGCGCGGGCCGCTGGATGAAGTGGAGAGACGTGGGAGTCCCGGGCTAGGTTGCCGCAGACGGGAGGGCCAGACTTGGCGGCGCCCGGCCCTTTGCTTTACAATGGTACGGGGGCAGCAGCCGTGTCAGCCCCCAATCCGAGACCACCGAACTCATGAAGAGACGTTCACTCGCTCGCGCCCTGACCCTCTCCGGCAGCCTCCTCCTTCTCCTTCTCGCCTGCGCTTGGATCGGGCATTCCCTGTGGAGCCCGTCGCCCCCCGTCCCGGTGGAGGAGCCGGTGCACTCGGATGACGAGTCCGAGGTCCTGCAGGCCGCCGCGGCCCCGCCTGCCTCCGAGAGTCCGGAGCGACGCTCCGGTTCCATCGCCGAGCCCGCTCGGGTGGATCGTTCCGCCGCCGCCGCGCCCCGGAGTTCGGCCGACACGAGGTCCGAAGCGCCGGCTGCTGCGGGCATGGTGGTCGGTCTCGATCCCGAGACGGGGATGTGGGGCGCTCCCACGCACGAGCAGCTGCGGGAGCTGGCCGAGATCCGAAGCCGCACGGAGGGGGACGCCCACCGCGTCGCGAAGCCCGGCGGCTGGCTCCCGGAGGTGCGTCATCCCGACGGTCACGTGAGCGTCGACCTGAACGGGCAGTTCCAGGAGTTCACGACCGTGCGGGTCGGTCCCGACGGCAAGCCGGTCTTCACCTGCGTGCATGGGCCCGAAGACGCCGAGCGCGTCGCGAAGGAGCCCGCGCCTCCCGCGCTCGAGGAGAGGTGATTCCGGTGCGGCCCCGTCTCCTCGTTCGCAGTCGCGTCCTCGTCGCTCTCGCTCTCGCGTTCGTCCTCGCGCTCACCGTTCCATCCGCCGCTCACGCCGCCACGATCACGATCGTGAACCTGGACGGCGCCAACGAGGGGTTCAACGATCCCACGCCCGCCGCTCCCATCGGCGACAATCCCCGAACGACCATCGGGCAGCAGCGTCTCTTCGTGTTCGAGACGGCCGCCAACATCTGGGGAGCCCTTCTCTCGAGCGACATCGAGATCCGGGTCGGCGCGCGCTTCGATCCCCAGACGTGCACCGCCACGAGCGGCGTTCTGGGCAGCGCGGGCCCGGGCTCGGTCCATCGCGACTTCACGAACGCTCCGTTCTCGAACACCTGGTACCACCAGTCGCTCGCGAACCGGCTCGCGGGGGCCGATCTCTCCGGCCTCAACGACATCAACGCCACCTTCAATTCCGCCGTGGGCGGCGTCAACTGCCTCACGTCCGGCTGGTACTACGGCATCGACGGGAACGAGGGCTCGCAGATCGAGCTCCTTCCGGTCGTCCTCCACGAGCTGGGCCATGGTCTCGGGTTCAGCACGAGCACCAACGCCGCGACGGGGACGATGATGAACGGCGCGCCGCACGTGTACGACCGCTTCCTCATGAGCTCGAATTCCGGACTCCACTGGAACGAGATGACCTCCACGCAGCGCGCGGCATCCTCGATCGGATGCAGCGACCTCGTCTGGGACGGTCCCTTCGTCACCGCCCGCG
>DASTBC010000026.1 GCA_035712245.1 Candidatus Eisenbacteria bacterium | reverse complement strand
TTCCTCGTCGCGTTCGCGCCCGATCCGTCCGGTGGTACGGGAGTCACCGCCCGATTCGAGTAGCCGTACCCCGCGTCGTCCGTCCCCAACCATCGTGGAGGTGACCATGAGGCCGAGGACCTCTCGGATTCCCGTGCTCGTCCTGACCCTTGGGCTCGCCGTGTTCGGCTGCGGGAAGCAGGCGCCGCCGCCCGTCGATCTCGCCGCCGAGGAGGCCGCGGTTCGCCAGGCGGGGAAGGAGTGGCTCGCCGCCGAGATCGCCAAGGACATCCCGAAGATCGCGAGCTTCTACGCCGAAGATGCCATCGAGATGGCGTCGAACACGCCGATGATTCAGGGCAGGGAGGCCATCCGGCAGTGGTACGAGGCATGGCTCGCCCCGGCCGGTGTGGCCATGACGTTCGAGACGTCCGAGGTCGAGGTCGCCGCGTCCGGAGACATGGCGGTGGAGCGGGGAACGTACCGTTTCACGCAGGACAGCCCGCGAGGGGTCACCGAGGACATCGGGAAGTACGTCACGGTATGGAAGAAGGTGGACGGGAAGTGGCTCGTGGCGATCGACGCAGCGAACAGCGACAGGCCGTGCCGGCCCTGAGGCGAGCCGCGCTCGCCGTGGCGGTGGGAGCCGCGCTCACGGCCGCAGCGGCAGCCGCGGTCACGCCCGCGGCCGAGCCCGCGCCCTCCACGGGCACGGCGGCCCCCTTCATGGCGATGGGGCTCATCCCGGTGGAAGCGGGCGGCGCGCTCTCCATGAACTACGAGTCCTTCGTGGTCTCGCCGCGGCAGGACGGCTGCGACGTCCGCCGCGAGATCAAGATCCGCTGCCGCGGAGGGACCGGCACCTATCGCGTGGCGATCGCGCTCCGCGCTCCGGACGGATCGACCGGCGGGCTCGAGAGCACGATCGGGATGTCGGTGGACGGCGTGCCTCAAGATCTCCTGATCTACGAAGACGGCTACGATGCCGGTCCGGGTGTCTGGGCCGAGCTGGCCCTACCGATCTCGCGCAACGCGACCCGAACCGTGGACGTGTATTACAGCTTCCGGGGAGATGCCATCGCCTCCGCCGAGTTCGCGCGCGCGCAGCTCGGGATCCACACGCAGACCTTCTGGGGGAACAACGTCGTGTCCCGGATCGACGCGCGTCTCGCGCTCGGCGGGTCCGGCTTCCTCGCAGCGGACTTCGAGCCCAGGAACGCCGTGTCCGGGCAGTGTGTGATCGATCTCCAGAGCGAGGGCGGGACTCTGGTGTGGAAGGTGCGAAGCTATCGCACGGCGACGTGGAACCGTTCGTACACCGACTGGCTCGTGCGCCCGCCGGGAACGCCTCCATCCGAGGCGAATGATCACGAGGAGTCGGCAGACACACCTGAAGGGGAAGGCTGAGTTGCCGAGCCCGTCGAGCGTGAGAGCGGGAAGGCCGAGGGCCCGCTCGAGGGGCATGAAACTCTAGGCTACAACGAAAAACCGGCTCCGAAGGAGTTGCTTCGGAGCCGGTGGTGTTTCGAGTCGTTCGTGTGTCTTCGAGGCTTCGCGTTACGGCGAGGCTCCCGAGCCTACCGTGTGATCACGAACACCCGCTCGTGGCGCCGCAGTTGATGCACGCGTAGCACGCGCCGCGCCGCACCATGATGGCGCCGCAATCCGTGCACGGAGGCGCGTCGGACTGCGAGACGAACCCTCGGTCCTCGAGCGTCTCGGCGTGTCCCTTCGTGTGGCCGTTCCCGCCCCCGTTCAAGAGCTTGAGCTGCGTCTCGGCCACGGCCTGCACGCCGTTCGCTTCCATGGGATCTTCCTTCGCCGTCTCGTGCTGCGCGGAAGCCGGCGCCTCGCCCAGGAACTTGATCCCGAGCCAGCGGAAGAGGTAGTCGATGATCGACTTCGCGATCGGGATGTCCGGGTTCTTCGTGAAGCCGTGCGGCTCGAACCGGATGTGGCTGAACTTGTTCACGAAGAGCCGGAGCGGCACGCCGTGCTGGAGCCCCAGCGAGACCGCGGTCGCGAAGGAGTCCATGACGCCGTTCAGCGTGCTGCCCGCCTTCGCCATCACGATGAAGATCTCGCCCGGGGTTCCGTCCTCGTACATGCCCACGGTGAGATATCCGTCGTGTCCCGCCACGGAGAACTTGTGCGTGATCGAGTGCCGCTCGTCGGGGAGCCGGCGCCGCTTCGCGACCGGCGCGCCCGTCGCCGCGGCGGCCTGCGCCAGCGTGCCGCGGTCCTCCTTGCTCGTGGAGAGCGGCTGGCTGCGCTTGCTGCCGTCCCGGTAGATCGCGATCGCCTTGAGGCCGCCCTTCCACGCTTCCGTGTAGGCTTCCTCGATGTCCGCCGGCGTCGCGTCCTCGGGCATGTTCACGGTCTTCGAGATCGCGCCCGACACGAAGGGCTGGACCGCCTCCATCATCCGGATGTGTCCCATGTGATGGATGGTGCGGATCCCGTTCTTCGGCTTGAAGGCGCAGTCGAACACGGGGAGGTGCTCATCCTTGAGCCCGGGTGCTCCTTCGATCGTCTCGTGTTCGTCGATGTACGACACGATCCGATTCACCCCATCCTCCTCGTAGCCGAGGCGACGCAATGCCTCGGGCACCGTGTTGTTGATGATCTTGAGCATCCCGCCGCCGGCGAGCTTCTTGTACTTCACGAGCGCGATGTCGGGCTCGATGCCGGTGGTGTCGCAATCCATCATGAAGGCGATCGTGCCGGTCGGCGCGATCACCGTGACCTGCGAGTTCCGGTAGCCGTACTCGACGCCGAGACCGTAGCACTCGTCCCAGGTCTGGCGCGCGGCGTCGAGGAGCCCTTCGGGAACGTGCTGGGCCGGGATCTTGTCCACGGCGGCGTGGTGCTTCCGGATCACGCGGAGCATCGGCTCGCGGTTCTTCTCGTAGCCCGCGAACGGGCCCGTGACCGACGCGATGCGCGCGCTCGTCGCGTACGCGTGCCCGTGCATGATCGCGGTCAGGACGCCCGCCACCGCGCGGCCCGCGTCGCTGTCGTAGGGGATCCCCCACGACATGAGGAGCGCGCCGAGGTTCGCGTAGCCGAGGCCGAGCGGCCGGTAATCGTGGCTGTTCTTCTCGATCGCCGGCGTCGGGTAGGACGCGTTGTCGACGATGATCTCCTGCGCGGTGATCAGGGTCGCGACCGTGTGCTTGTAGCGCTCCACGTCGAACGACTGGTCCTCGCGCACGTACTTCATGAGATTGATCGACGCGAGATTGCAGGCCGAGTTGTCCAGGAACATGTACTCGCTGCACGGGTTCGAGGCGTTGATGCGCGCGGTGTTCGGGCACGTGTGCCAGTCGTTCACGGTGGTGTCGAACTGGAGGCCCGGGTCGCCGCACTGGTGCGCTGCCTCGCAGATCTGCTTCATGAGGTCGCGCGCCGGGTACGTGTCGACCGGCATTCCGGTCGTGACCGCCTTCGTCGTCCACGAGCCGTTCTTCTCGACCGCCTGCATGAACTCGTCGGGCACCCGCACCGAGTTGTTCGAGTTCTGGAAGAAGATCGAGGAGTAGGCGGGGCCGTTCAGCGAGGAATCGTAACCGGCGTCGATCAAGGCCCAGGCCTTCTTCTCCTCGTCGGCCTTGCAGTGGATGTACTCGACGATGTCCGGGTGATCGATGTTCAGGATCACCATCTTCGCCGCCCGGCGCGTGCGGCCGCCGGACTTGATCACGCCGGCGAAGGCGTCGAAGCCCTTCATGAAGGAGACCGGCCCGGAAGCGGTGCCGCCGCCCTGGATCATTTCCCGCGACGAGCGGAGCGACGAGAAGTTCGTCCCCGTGCCCGAGCCCCACTTGAAGAGGAGCCCCTCGGTCTTCGCGAGCGACAGGATCCCCTCCATCGTGTCGGTCACGGAGTTGATGAAGCACGCGGAGCACTGCGGCTTCTCCTCGACGCCGCAGTTGAACCAGACGGGGCTGTTGAACGAGGCCTTCTGGTGGAGCAGGATGTGCGTCAGCTCGTCCTGGAACGCCTGCGCGTCCGTCTCGCTCGCGAAGTAGCCCTGCGCGCGGCCCCATCCCGCCATCGTGTTCACGACGCGCCCGATCAGCTGCCTCACCGACCGCTCGCGCTGCGGCGTTCCCATCTGTCCGCGGAAGTACTTCGAAGCGACGACGTTCGTCGCCATCTGCGACCAGAACTTCGGGAACTCCACGTCCCGCTGCTCGAACACCATCTGTCCGTGCTCGTTCGAGATGATCGCGGTGCGCAGCTCCCACTCGACCTGGTCGAACGGATTCACGCCCGCCTTCGTATAGACGCGGGGGAAACGAAGACCCTGCCGGGTCTCGACTCCAAGTCCTCGTTTCCCCTGAGTCTCCATCAGCGCACCCTCTAGGACGGCCAACCCTTCCTGTACCGACGTCCCCTCTCCGTGATCCCTCACCATTTCCGACCCCTCTCCTTGGATGTCTCCCCACCCTTTGGCGCCTCCTTCCAAGGCGCCTTCACCCGGCCGTAACGCCCGCCCGGGGATCGATCGAAAAACCGGGTCGGAATCTACGTGACGGGGTCCGAGGTCGGTCAATCAAAAAACACTATATGTTGGGCCCGGGTCCCATCATACCGCAATAGGTAGCGGTAGAAAAGGCCTGGGGACGCCCCGTTCGGGCTAGGGTGCCGGGTTTGGGGCGTCCGTATGAGCCTTTCCCGGCCCCCCTCTCGCCGGGGCGCGCCGGTATGCGCCGGATCACGCCGGCGTCCGGGCTCCGGGACGGCAAAAAAATCGTCACGGGTCCGATCCCGGCGCGGCGGGTGTAGCATCATGGGCGGGCCGGAAACCGCCCGGTCCACGGGGAAAGCCCGAGCCAGCGCCAGGGGAGGGTTTCCATGAAAGCGCTCGGTGCGTTCCTGCTCGCCTCGTTTCTCCTCGCGGCGCTCTCGGCGCCGCCGCTTCCCACGCTCGCCTCGGCCGAGAGGGACCGGGCCGATTCCGGGAGGGACGAGGCGGACCCGGAGGCCGGCAAGACAGACTCGGATCTCCGCGAGGTGGACGGGTCGGGTGTGCACGGCAAGGTCCTGCTGATCGATCTCCCCGCGGGCGGGACGCTCGCGGTCGTGAATCTCGCGGGGCTCACGCCCGACGTCCGCTATCTCGTCGTTCGCGCGCCCGGTGGCTCGTGCGACATCGAGTCGTACGATGAGGAGGACGCGATCGCGGACGTCGCCGCGAATGCCTCGGGCCGGGCGACCGCGACGCTCCAGCTCGAGCAGGAGATCGACGAGCTCGGCACGATCTCCGTGTGGACCCCGGAGGACGCGCTCGTCGCGTGCGCGGCGATTCAGTAGCCCGGGAATTCCTCGAAGCGGATCCGGTCGGGATCGACGTCCACGGCGCGGAGCGACTCCACGGTTCCCTCCACGAACCGAGGCGGTCCGGCCACGTAGTAGTGAGGCGTATTGCGCGCGAGCGGCAGCAGCTCGGCGAGGAACTCGGGGCTCACGCGGTGCCGGTCCCCGTTCCAGCCGCGTGCCGAGCGCTCGGCCTGCGTCATCGTGGGGATGTAACGAAAGCGAGGACGCCGCCATGCGAGAAGCGTCGCGGCGCCCATGGTGCTCGGGTTCTCGCCGGCCGCGATTCGGTCGCTCCTCGCGTCGCGGTGTCCGGACTCGACGGCGTCCGCTCCGGACGGCCCCGCGTCCACCTGGGACGCGGCCATTCCGGGTTCCACGTCGCGAACCGCGATCGCGGAGCGGGCGCGGTGACCGCCGCGTCTTCCGGCCGCCACGGCCTCGTCCATCTCCCGCGCGCTCTGCGCGCCCCAGCGGATCAGCTCCTCCAGGAACGGCGCCTCCTCGGGCGTGCGGTTCGAGTGGATGAGCGACAGTGTGTGGTCGAGCGAGCGCTCGATCGTGTCCTCGACCATCGCGCGGAAGGGCGTCACGCCGATTCCTCCCGCGAACAGGAACACGTCCGAGGGCTTCTGAGGGAGCGTGAAGTTCCCGTACGGGCCGTCGACCTCGAGGTCGCTTCCGATCGGCGCTTCCACGAGCGCCTGCTTGAGCGCGCTGCCGCGCGCGCGCGTCGCGATCAGCAAGGAGGTGTATCCCGGCGCGTTCGCGATGGAGAACGTGCGGCGGTTGCCCGCCGCGTCAGGCTTCGAGAGTCCGGGGTAGGTGAGGTCGATGGTCTGACCGGCCTTGTACGAGAACGGCTGCCCGTTCGGCTCGATCGTGAAGGCGTAGGTCGCGTCCGCGATCTGCTCGCGCTTCGCCAGCTTCGCTCCCATTCTCGCCATCGTCTGCTCCTTTCAACCAGTGACCCGAGCGCTCTTTCGCGTCCAGGTACCGGACGTTGTGCTCGTTCGCCTTCGCGACCAGGGGAATCCGACCGACGACGTCGATTCCGTGCGCGAGAAGCCCGTCCATCTTGGACGGGTTGTTCGTCATGAGGCTCACGCTCCCGACTCCGAGCGCGCGCAGCATGTCGGCCGCGCCGCCGTAGTCGCGAGCGTCCTCGGCGAAGCCGAGGAGGCGGTTGGCCTCGAACGTGTCGAAGCCGTGCTCCTGGAGTGCATACGCCCGGAGCTTGTTGGCTAGCCCGATCCCCCTGCCCTCCTGCCGGAGGTAGAGGAGGATGCCCACATCATGCTTGCCGATCGCCTCGAGCGCGGCCGTGAGCTGGTCCCGGCAGTCGCACCGGAGCGATCCGAGGGCGTCCCCGGTCAGGCACTCCGAGTGGAGCCGCGTGGGCACCCTCTCCTTGCCGGCGACATCTCCGTGCACGATCGCCACATGCTCCTTCCCGGCCGGGTCCGCCGAGAACGCGATCGCGCGGAAGTGCCCGAAGCGGGTGGGGAAGTCGACGGCTGAAACGATCTTCACTTCGTTCCTCCTATGGGGGTTGCGGCCCCGGCTTCGGCCCCGGCGTGCGGCCGGGGAGGCCTCCCGATCCGGAACACGCAGACGCCGTCTCCCCGCGCCTGGCAGGAGGTGAGCGTCGTCTTCCACTTCAACGTCCGGCTGAAGAGCGCGGCCTCGCGCTCGCAGATCTCGGGGTACCGGGCGGCCAGCGCGGCGATCGGACAGTTCCGCTCGATGAGCGAGACGCTTCCGTCCGGGCCGCGCCGTACCTCGGCCATGAACCCGAAGCTGCTTTGATGCTGCGCCAACGCGTCGAGGCGCGCCGAAGGGTCCGCGGGAAGGCGCCGATCCAGGTGCGCCGCGAGGGCCTCCTCCCAGTGCGTGAGGATCTTCCGGAGCGCGTCGATCCCGAGCTCGGAGACCAGGGTTTCCAGGAGCTTCCCGGCGAACAGGTCGTATCGCTTCGGGAAGAGGCCGTCCGCGGACGCGGTGAGCCTGAACCTGGAGACCGGCCGGCCCAGCGGACGGGGCTCGATGGAGCGCTCGACGAGGTTCGCCGACTCCAGAGTGCGGAGCTGAGCGCGCACCGAGACCGGCCCGATCGAGAGCCGGTCCGCGAGCTCCTGGGCGGTCTGAGGTCCGTGAAGGCGGATCAGCTCGAGGAGCCGCGTCGGAGCGAGTGCGTTCGTCTGCTGGGTGATGGGAGCCGTCACGGGAGCCTCCATGTATGATGTGATGCTTTTGAATGTAGAAGGTTTCGTAAATAGGTCAAGCAGGGCCCGCCCTCGAAGCCTCCGGGGAGATGGCTTCAATTAGACTTGACAAAAAGACAAGCATGCTTTACCTTCACAGTACGCAGCGAGGCGAAACCGCCCCACAATCGGAGGAGGATATCGTCATGACCCACCTCGCAAGCACCGTCGCCGGTCCGGGCACCGCTCGTACCCCCCGGAGGGAGCCCCGAGTCGGTCCCGCAGCGGTTCTCTTCGCCGTCCTCTACCTGGGCGCGCTCCTCGCGGCGGAGCTCACGGTGATCCCGAAAGGCGTCCGGAGCGCCATTGCCCTGCTCCCCCTTCCCGCGTTCGCGTTCTTCCTGGCCGAGTGGATCCGGAGCATCCGTCGCCTGGACGAGCTGGAGCGACGGGTGCAGCACGAGGCGCTCGCGATCGCCTACCCGCTGAGCCTCATGCTGGTCATGGGGCTCGGACTCCTGCAGCGCGTGACGCCGCTCAACCCGGCCGACTGGAGCTACCGGCACATCTGGCCGTTCCTGATCGCCTTCTACTTCTTCGGGCTCAAGCTCGCGCGCCGGCGCTACCGGTGAGAAACCGCCTCCGCGTCCTCCGCGCCGAGCGGGACTGGACGCAGGCCGATCTCGCGGAGAAGCTCGAGGTCTCGCGTCAGACCGTGAACGCCCTCGAGACGGGGAAGTACGATCCGAGCCTCCCGCTCGCGTTCCGGATCGCGCGGCTCTTCGGGGTGTCGATCGAGGACGTGTTCCGCCCCGACCCGGAGGACGCGGCCACCCCTTGAGTCCCTCAACTTTCCTCTTGCGCCGACGCCTCGCCGGAGCGCCAGAATTGTAGGAAGACAAAACCAAGCGGGTCGGTGGGGAGCCCGCCCGAGTCGATCGGTTCGTGCGCCTGGGGAGGTCGCCGCCACCGTGACCGAGGGGTTCCGGATCCTGTTCGTCCACGACGATCCCGCCGTCCGGGCCCTCGCCTGTGACGCCCTGCGGGGAGAGTTCCCGAGGGTCCTCGTCACTCCCGTCGACGATCCCGCTGCCCTCGAGCAGGCGCTCACCTCCAACGGGTACGACATCGCGATCGCGGACTACTCGCTCCAGTGGGGCGATGGCCCCGCCGTGTTCCAGACGATCAAGTCCCGCTGGCCCGAGTGCCCGGTCGTGGTCTTTTCGGTCAGCGGCGACGACGAGGAGATCCTTCGCTCGATGCAGGGGGGCTCGGGCAGGGCTCCCGCCGGGTGGCCCCAGTTCATCACGCTCCTCATCGTCGCGGTTCGGTCCGCGATGGACAAGGCACGGCTCGAGCGGGAGCGGCGCGATGCCGATGACCGGCTCCGCGAGTCGGAGGCTCGATTCCGTTCCGTCTTCGAGTCCGCCACCGACGCCATCGTGCTCGCCGATCCCGAGGGGCGGATCATCTCCTGGAATCGAGCTGCCCGCGAGACGTTCGGCTACACCGACGACGAGGTGCTCGGTCGGAAGCTCGTGATGCTCATGCCCGTCAGATACCGCGAGCGCCACGAAGCCGGGATGCGCCACCACCAGGAAGGACTCGCCAGCCGGATCCTGGGCCGGACCGTGGAGATGTTCGGCCTCAGGAAGAACGGAGTGGAGTTTCCGATCGAGCTCGCCGTGGGAACCTGGGAAACGGACCGAGGCCGCTTCTACAGCGGCGTCATTCGCGATATCACGCGCAGGAAGCACGACGAGGAGATGCTCCGCCGCTCGAACGAGGAGCTCCGCGAGCTCTCCGTGCGGATCGAGGAGATCCAGGAGGAGGAGCGCACCTCGATCGCGAGGGAGCTGCACGACGAGCTGGGACAGGCGCTGACCGCGCTTCGGCTGGACATCGCCTGGATCGAGAAGCGCGTTCGGGCGAGATCCATCGAGCGCGCGAGGCTGGTGAACCGGCTCCGGCGCATGGGGCTGACGGTGGACGCGACGATCTCGGAGGTCCGCCGGATCTCGGCGGAGCTGCGGCCGGGGATGCTCGACGAGCTGGGCCTCGCCGCCACCGTGGACTGGGTTGCCCAGGAGTTCACCGAACGGACCGGTCTCGTCTGCGTGATCGAGTGCTCGATCGAGGATGCCCCGGTGTCCCGGGAGATCGCGACGGCGCTCTTCCGGGTCCTGCAGGAGTGCCTCACGAACATCGCCCGTCACGCACGCGCGTCCAGGGTGGAGGTCTCGCTCTCGTGGACGGACGGCGCGCTCGTGCTGCGCGTGCGGGACGATGGACGGGGCGTTCTGGAGGGCGAGGCCGAAAGTCCGCACGCGCTCGGGATTCTCGGCATGAAGGAGCGGTGCCGTGCCGTCGGCGGGGAGTTCGCGATCCATGGCGAACCCGGCCACGGCACGGGCGTCACGGTCCGGATTCCACTCGCCGCGTTGCCCGAGCCCGGCGGATTGCCCGAGCCCGGCGGATCCAAGGAACCTTCCATCACCGAGGAGGTCACGACATGATCCGCGCGCTCGTGGCGGACGATCACGCCGTGGTTCGCCGCGGCATCACCGAAGTGCTTCACGAGGCGAGCGACATCGCGGTTCACGGAGAGGCGAGGAGCGGCCAGGAGGCGCTCGACAAGGTTCGTGGCGGCGAGTGGGACGTGGTCGTCCTCGACCTGAACCTGCCGGACCGGAACGGGCTCGACGTCCTGCGCGACGTGAAGCGGGAGCGCCCGAGGCTCCCGGTCCTGATCCTCACGATCTGCTCCGAGGACCAGTTCGCGGTTCGCGCGCTGCGCGCCGGCGCCGCGGGCTACCTCACGAAGGAGAGCGCGCCGGAGGAGCTGGTGCACGCCGTCCACAAGGTGGTCGCCGGCGGACGTTACGTGAGCCCCCGCCTCGCCGAGCGGCTCGCGTTCATGATGGATCCCGACTCGGATCAGCCGCCGCACGAGCAGCTGTCCGACCGGGAGGATCAGGTGTTCCGCAGCCTCGCCACGGGCAGGACG
>DASTBC010000025.1 GCA_035712245.1 Candidatus Eisenbacteria bacterium | reverse complement strand
CGAGGCGTGAAAAATATACGGACCTCACGGCTCGAACCTCGTTCACCACGTCTGTCCTGACGCTGTCAACTGTGCCTGCGAACGCCACCCCCGCGGCGTCGGTAAGCTCCTTCAACGACATATCCCACAAGACCGTGCCTGAGTCTCCATCTGCGGGAGTCAGCATCAGAGCGATGATGATCAGGACTCCGAAACGCGTGGTGGGTGAACTCACTTCCGAATCAGGCCTCTTCGAGGAGGTCCTCGATACCGTACCGGCCGGGTGTCCGTCCGTGAAGGAACCGCGCCGCGCGCAGCGCGCCGCGCGCAAAGACTCCGCGATCCGTCACGGAGTGCGTGATCTCCACGGTCTCGCCCGGGCCGCTCAGGATTACCTTGTGAATCCCGGGCACGCTGCCGGCGCGGATCGACTGGATGCGGACGTCTCCGCCTTCGCGCTGACTCTCACCGAACCTTCCGAGGATCCTCGCCAGCCGTAATGCTGTCCCGCTGGGGGCGTCCTTCTTCCCCGCGTGATGGTGCTCCACGATGTCGGCGGTGAAGGCTTCGCGGGCGGCCTGAGGGATGGCGCGAAGCAGGGCCTCGACGGTGGCGTTCCCCAGGCTCAGGTTCGCGGCGCGGAAGACGGGCACGCGCACCGCGAGCCGCTGGAGCTCGGACTCGACGGATTCGCCGAGGCCGGTGGTGGCACAGACGATCGCGCGCGGCCATAGGGAGAGAGTCCGCACGAGCATCTCGGTTCCTTCGGGAAGACTGAAGTCCACGACGACGATGTCCTCGGGAAGCCCGTCGCGGCGGCGGCGCGTGGTCAGCTCCTCCGGGGTGAGCCAGACCGGGCCCGGCGCGGGCCCGGGCGTCTGCTCCCGCGGAGCCACGCAGGCCATCAAGTCGATATCCGGGAAGTCGGGGAGGCACTCGCGGACGGCACGGCCCATCCGGCCGGTCGCGCCGTAGAGGAGGAGCGGGACCTTCGCCACGTGCGCTCTAGCTCGCCGCGCGCGCCGAGCCGCCGACGCCGGCCAGTCCCGCGACCCCGACCTCGTCCATGGCCTGGTCGACGGCGGTCGCGGTCTCCGGTTTCACCGGGACCAGAGGCAACCGAAGCTCTCCCGTCATGAGTCCGAGACGCTCGAGCGCGTGCTTCAGGGGCGCGGGGCTCGTCTCGAGGAAGAGCGCGCGGAAGATCGGGTAGAGCCGGCGGTGCATCGCCTCGGCCTCCTGCACGCGTCCCGCACGGAAGTGCTTCAGCATCGCCACCATCTCCGCCGGCACGAGGTGCCCCGCGACCGAGACCACGCCGCGAGCCCCCACGGCCAGGAGCGGCAGGAAGAGCGAGTCGTCCCCGGCCAGGATGGTGATCCCGCACCGGGTGCGAATGGCGCTCGACTGGTCGAGCGAACCGCTCGCTTCCTTGATCGCGACGATCATCGGGTGCTCCGCGAGCCGCGCCACCGTCTCGGGCGCGATGGACGCGCCCGTGCGGCCCGGCACGTTGTAGAGCACCATCGGCTTCTCGATCGCGTCCGCGACGGCTCGGTAGTGCGCGACCAGGCCCTCCTGCGTCGGCTTGATCGAGTACGGGGTGATGACCATGACGCCGTCCGCGCCGAGGCGGATCGCCTCCCTCGAGAGCTCGATCGTCTCGTCGGTCACGGCGGTGCCCGTCCCGGCGATCACCGCGGCCCGGCCCCGCGTGGCCTCGACGACGGCCGAGATCACGCGCGAGCGCTCCTCGCGCGTCAACGACGTCGCTTCGCCCGTGCACCCGCACGGGTAGAACGCCTGGACTCCCTTCTCCACGAGGTGGTCCGTGAGCCGCGAGAGCGCCGGAAGGTCGACCGCACCCCGCCGGAACGGCGTCGCGAGCGCGACACCAACCCCTTCGAACGCGTGCCTCGATTCGTTCATGGCCTACTCCTCATCCTCGTCATCCTCGTCGCGCGGGCGCGTGCCCACGGTGCCGAAGGTGAACTCGAAGGGACCGTACTCCTCTTCCGGCTCCACGTTGATGACGTCCTGCCACTGGAGCGTCTGCGGCTCCTCCATGCTCTCGGCCGGCGGCACGATCGTCGCCCGGAGCCGGTAGCTGCCGGCCGGCACCCGGAGCGTGAATCCGCCCGGCCCGACCCGCTCCACCCGGCGCACGAGCGAGGAGTCCACGGTCTCCTGGGCCTCGAGCCGGAACCGCGCCGTCGAGTCCTGCGTCGCGATCGTGCCGTTCAGCACGGCGGGGGCGCGCGGGTCCACCGCGGTGATGTTGATACTATCCGCCTCGTTTCGCTCCGGCGTCAAGCGGATCACCGACGGATAGCTGGCGACGAGATCCCCGTCCGAGTCGATCGCGCCGTTCTGGTTCAGGTCGAAGAGCGCGTGGATCGTGAAGCCGCGGTTCACCGGCAGGCCGGTGAGCGAGTACGCCCCGGCCGTGTCGGTCTCGGTCGCGTACGACGCCTGCACCCCGAGCGTGTCCGGACGCATGCCCAGAGTGTCGTAGAAGGCGAGGATCGGCACGACCTGTTTCCGCAGCGTGCGCGCGCGGAGCACGCCGCTCACGCTCCCGCTGTCGAGGGCGGCGCCCGTGCTGAACCGGATCCGAAACGGCGTCCCCATGCGCACGCCGCGAGCGTCCCGCACGTTTCCGCTCACGAGGACGATGTACGTGGTCGCCTCGGAGAGTGGCCGGTCCCACTCCACGCGCAGGGTGCGGCCGTCCCACTTGAAGTCCTCTCGTCCGGGAGGCGGGTAGATCCGGATTCCGTCGACCACGCTCGCGCGCTCCATGGACTCCGAGAAGAGGATCTCCACCGAGGCGTCGACCGGTACGTTCGTGACGCTGTCCCCGGGCGTCGAGGCCGTGATCCGGGGAGGAGCGGAGTCGACGGGTCCGCCCGGCGGGAAGACCGAGCGCGCGCATCCCATGAGGAGCGCCGCACCCGCCATGAGCCCGACGACGGCCGCGCCACGGACGGTCCTGACGCGCGGGAGCCCCGGCGTGCTCACCGAGCGCGGCGTGACCCCGCCCTGGAGCGACCGGCGAACTTCGTGCGACCCGCCCTGGCGCGAGCCGGCTTCGCCGCCTTCGCGCGCACCGTCTTGCTCCCCGCCTTGGGGCGCCCCGCCGAAGCACGCGAGGCCGCCTTGCCCGCCGCGCGACCTCCCGCCCCCAGGAGCTCGAACAGGATCGCCTTCTGGAGATGGAGCCGGTTCTCGGCTTCGTCGAACACCGCCGACTGCGGGCCCTCGATGACCTCCTCGGTGATCTCCTCGCCGCGATGGGCCGGGAGACAGTGGAGCACCACCGCGTTCTTCGCGGCGCGCGCGAGGACCTCCGAGTTGATCTGGTAGTCGCGGAAGATCGGAAGCCGCTTCTCGCGCTCCGCTTCCTGGCCCATGCTCGCCCAGACGTCCGTGTAGAGCACGTCCGCTCCGCTCGCGGCACGCAGGGGATCCCGGTGGATCTCGACGCGGCCGCGCCCGGCGGTCTCCACCTGCGCGATCAGGTTCCGGTCCGGATCGTACCCCTCGGGGCAGGCGATCCGGAACGTGAGGCCGAAGAGGCCCGCGGCTTCGATCCAGGAGTTCGCGACGTTGTTCCCGTCCCCGATGTACGTGACCACGATCCGGTCCAGGTCCATGCCGCGCTCGTAGAGCGTGAAGAGATCCGCGAGGATCTGGCAGGGGTGGAGCCAGTCCGTGAGCCCGTTGATGACGGGCACGGTCGCGTGCCGCGCGAGCCCCACCGCGAGCTGGTGGTCGAACGTGCGGATCATGATCCCGTCGACGTACCCCGAGAGCACCCGCGCCACGTCCTGCACGGGCTCCCGGGAACCGATCCCGATCTCCCGGTCGGTGATGAAGACCGAGGATCCGCCGAGCTGCGTCATCGCGACCTCGAAGGAGAGGCGCGTGCGAAGGCTCGGCTTGTGAAAGATCAGCGCGAGCGTCCGCTGCGCGAGCTCGCTGCGTGTCCGGCCGGCGCGAAGATCGGCCTTGAGCCGGGCCGCCACCTCGAAGAGGCGATCGGCGTCGGCGCGGGAGAGGTCGGCGAACGACAGGAGATCTCGCTTCATGCGTGGGCGCTCCCTCGAACGATCGTCAGGCCCGCGGATGCGCGCGGGCGTAGGCCGCCTTGAGCCGGCGGCGGGTCACATGGGTGTAGATCTGCGTGGTGCCGAGGTTCCGGTGTCCGAGCAGCTCCTGGACCGCGCGCAGGTCCGCGCCGCGGTCGAGGAGATGCGTCGCGAAGCTGTGCCGGAGGGCGTGCGGGTGAGACGGGGCGCTCGGGCCGAGCCTCCCGAGGACCGCGTGGATGTCGCGCTCGAGCGTGCGGGCGGTGACGCCGCGGGATCCGCGGGCGGCGAGCAGCGCCTCCTCGGGCTTCGGCTCCACGCCCCGTGCCGTCCAGAACCGCCGGAGCGCCGCCACCGCGCGGGCGGAGATGGGCACCACCCGCTCGCGGCTTCCCTTCCCGAGCACGCGCACGAGGAGCCGCCGGTCGTCGAGCCTCCCGCGCGTGAGCCCCGCCAGCTCCCCGACACGAAGCCCGGCGCCATAGAGGCACTCGGCCGCGGCCAGGGCTCGGAGGCTCCTCGCGTCGTCCCCGCGGGTCGAGCCGGCCAGCTCGTCCAGGAGCGCGTTGAGCTGCGACTCGACGATCGACGCGGGCAGGGTCTCCGGCGTGGACACGCGCGGCATGGACGCGCGCGCCGCCGAGGTCGGATGGCCGCGGCGCTCCACGAAGCGGAGGAAGGAGCGCACGGCGGCGATGGAGCGGGCGAGCGTGCGCGAGGCGATGGGCTTCCGCCGCGCGGTCCGCTCCAGGGAACGCGCCGCCGCGAAGGCCGCGAGGAGCTCGGGGGTCAGGTCGTGCGGAACGCGCGGCTCCCGGCCGAGGCGGCCGGACGTGAACTCGGCGAAGCGCTCCATCTCCTCCGCGTACGCGCGGCGCGTGGCCGGCGAGGCGCGGCGGTTCTCTTCGAGATGTCTCAGGAAATCAGCGATCCACCGTTCCACTGAGCGCTTCCGAGGCCTCCGACTCGATCCGCGACTTGCACTTCGGACACTGGAGGAAATCCCCCTTCGTCTTGCTGTGCTTCTGCACGAGGAGCGGCGAGTCGCAGTTCGGACACGCCTGCTTCACGGGCTTGTCCCAGATCCCGAAATCGCACTCGGGGTAGCGGCTGCACCCGTAGAAGGGCTTCCCGCGGCGCGTGCGGCGCTCCACCAGCTCCCCGGTGCCGCACTTGGGGCACGGGATCTGGAGGGTGAACGGGCGCGTCCCCTTGCACTCGGGATAGCGCGAGCACGCGAGGAACTTCCCGAACCGGCCCGTGCGGACGCGCATGGCGCTCTCGCACTGCGGACACTTCTGGGTCGGGACCTCGGTCGGCCCCTCCTCTTCCTCGATCGGCATGGTCGCCTTGCACTCGGGATACCGCGGGCACGCGAGGAAGGGGCCGCTCCGGCCGAAGCGCTTCACCATCTTGGAGCCGCACTTCGGGCAGTCGACGTCCGTCTCCTGAACGAGCGACGCGCGAACCTTCTCCTGCTGCGACTCGGCCTTCACCAGGTCCGAACGGAAGGGCTCGTAGAACTCGGAGACCACCTCGGCCCAGGGGTCCTTGCCGGACTCGATCCGGTCGAGATGGGACTCGAGCTTCGCGGTGAACTCCACGTCGAAGACGTCCGCGAACATCTGCTCGAGGAGCTTCCAGACGGTCATGCCGAGCTCGGTCGGGACGAGCTTCCCCCGGTCGCGCGTCACGTAGTCGCGCGCGAGGATCGTCCCCACGATCGTCGCGTAGGTCGACGGGCGTCCGATCCCCTTCTCCTCGAGCACCTTCACGAGGGTCGCCTCGGTGTAGTGGGGCGGCGGCTCGGTGAAGTGCTGCTCAGGAAGGATCCCCGCGAGCTTCAGCGCGTCCCCTTTCGCCACCGCCGGAAGCTTGCTCGCGCCCTCGGCGCCGGACTCCTCGATGAGCGCGGTCGCGTAGGCGCGCGCGAACCCGTCGAACTTGACGCGGCTCCCCGATGCACGTAGGAGATACGGCCCTGCCATGATCTCGGCCGTGGTCGTGAGCACCAGGGCCGGATTCATCTGGGAGGCCACGAAGCGCTGCCAGATGAGCTCGTAGAGCTTGTACTGGTCGGCGTCGAGATACGACCGCATTGACGCGGGCGTCCGGGACACCGACGTGGGCCGCACCGCCTCGTGCGCGTCCTGCGACGTCTCGCGCGACCGGTACTGGCGCGTCTCGGCCGGAAGGTACGCGTCTCCGAACTGGGTCTTGATGAAATCGCGCACCTCGGCGATCGCGTCGGGAGCCACGCGGGTGGAATCCGTACGCATGTAGGTGATGAGCCCCGTCGCGCCCTCGGATCCGACCTCGATCCCCTCGTAGAGCTGCTGGGCGATCACCATCGTCTTCTGGCCGCTGTACTTGTGGCGGCGGAAGGACTCCTGCTGCAGCGTGCTCGTGATGAAGGGCGGGACCGGATTCCGCTTCTTCTCCTGGGTGCGAACGTCCGTGATCGCGAAGGACTCGCGGCCGAGCGCGTCGGCCTCGGCCTTGGCCTGCGCCTCGTTCTCGAGCGTGAACTTCTCGCCGTTCTTCTTCTGGACCCGCGCGCGGAAGAGGTCCCCCGACGGCGTCGTGAGGTCCGCGTCGACGGTCCAGTACTCCCGGCGGACGAACTTGCCGATCTCGACCTGCCGCTCGCAGATGAGCCGGAGCGCGACCGACTGCACGCGCCCCGCGGAGAGACCGTAGCGGATCGTCTTCCAGAGGAACGGGGACACCTTGTAGCCCACGAGCCGGTCGAGCACGCGCCGGGCCTGCTGGGCCTGCACCTTGGCCATGTCGATCGTGCGCGGCTTTTCCAGCGCCTCCTCGATCCCGCGTTTCGTGATCTCGTAGAACGCGAGGCGGCGGATCTTGTCGGCGTTGGCGTCGTCGCCCAGGGTCTCGGCGAGGTGCCACGCGATCGCCTCCCCCTCCCGGTCCGGGTCGGGGGCGAGATAGATGGTGGCCGCGCGCCGCGCGCTCGTCTTCAGGTCCTTGAGGATCTTCCCCTTCCCCTTGATGAGCACGTAGGAAGGCTCGAAACCGTTCTCGACGTCGACGCCGAGCTTGCTCTTGGGGAGGTCCCGGACGTGGCCGTTCGAGGCCTTCACCTCGAAGCCCGATCCCAGGTACTTCGCAATGGTGCGGGCCTTGGCCGGCGACTCGACGATGACCAGATTGCGGCCACGCCCTGTCGCTGGCCTCTCATCGGAGGCCGCCGGGCGGACGCGCGCGGCCGTCTTCGTCTTGGCGCCTGTTTTCGTTGCCGTCGCGGTCTTCGCGCGAGCCTTGGCCGCGGGCGCGGGCTTCGCGGCAGGAGCCCGCTTCGCGCGCGCCTTCGTCCCTTCCGTCGCGGCCGCTTCCTCGGCGTCGGTCTCGGGCTTGGCCGTCTTCGTGGTCTTCGTCGCTCGTTTCGGGCTCACCTAGTGCACCCCTGCGCTGTTCGCGGGATCGAAGAGGACCCCGTTCTCGTCATCGAACCACCGGATCAGAACGTCCGTCGCCAGCTCCCGCGCCTGGTCCTCGTCGTGGAGTGACGATCCCATCTCGCGGGCCCGATTCATGATCTCCTCGAACTGCTCCGGAGTCACCTCTCCCTTCTCGAGCAGGGCGAAGAGGTACCCGTACGCCGGGTTGGACGAGAGGAGCGCCCGCTCCTGGCCGGACGGAACCCGGAGACTCGGCCTCTCCTGGCTCGACTCGGAGCCGAAGTCCTCGCGTCCGTACGGCTCCAGCGCGCGAAAGATCATCTCGAAGGCCTGGCCCACCAGCTGCGCGTCGTAGCGGCCCGAGTCGAGGAGCTCGCTCAGCTCGAGGAGCGCGTCCTCGTCGCCTTCCACGTAGGCCTTCAGCTGCTCCACGATGACCACCATCATCTCGCGGACGCTGTCATCCATGGTGCGATCTCCTTTCCGTCAGGCCCCGTGGCACTTCTTGTACTTCTTTCCGCTGCCGCAGGGACATGGATCGTTTCGCCCGACCTTCGGCTCCTGCATCGTGACCGGCGCGCGCTTGGATGCGCCCGGGTCCGTTCCCGGTGCCGCGCCCCTGGCCGCCCGAGGCGGTCCGGCCGGAGAACCTCCGCCGTCCGGCGGCGCGAACGTGCCGAACGCCGTCACCTGCGCGTGGCTCTCCTGGCGGGGTGCCTGTCCGCGCGGCGGGGCGAGCGGCGGCCGTGCGCCACCGGACGCTCCCGCGCCTGCCCCCGCCGTCTCCATCCCCGGTCCCGAGACGCGAATCCCGGGCCCCGCGCCAGACCGCAAACGCGCGGGCACGGGCTCGAGCACGAGCGACGCGCGGAAGAGCGTGCGCACCGTCTCCTCGCGGATGGACCGGGTCAACTCGTCGAACATCGCGAAGGCTTCCCGCTTGTACTCGATGAGCGGATCGCGCTGGCCGTACGCCCGAAGCCCGATCCCCTCGCGCATGTGGTCCATCTCGCGAAGGTGGTCCATCCAGTGCTCGTCGATCACGTCGAGGTAGACGTGCCGCTCCAACTCGCGGAGGATCGGGGGCGACATCTCCCGTTCCTTCTCCTCGTACGCGTGGTGGAGCACCTCCACCAGGTGGTCCTTCACCGCGTCCGGCGTGGGCAGACGGTCGCCTTCGTCCGGAAGCGTGACGGGCCGGAGGACGAGCTGGCTCACGTCGTTCAGAACCCGCTTCAGGTCCTCCTCCGTGTATCGCTCGCTCTCGCCCAGGTGCGTGTTGACGCGCTCCTCGACGAGCTCCTCCATCATCTCGAGCGCGGTTTCCTTGAGATCCGCCTCCTCGAGAGCGCGGAGCCGCTGCGCGTAGATCACGGTGCGCTGCTGGTTCATGACGTCGTCATACTCGAGGAGATGCTTTCGGATGTCGAAGTTATGGGCTTCGACCCGCTTCTGCGCGTTCCCGATCGCGCGCGTCACGAGACCGTGCTCGATGACCTCGCCCTCCTGCACGCCGAGCCGCTCCATGATCCCCGCGATCCGGTCCGACCCGAAGAGACGCATGAGGTCGTCCTCGAGGGACAGATAGAAACGCGACTGCCCGGGATCCCCCTGACGGCCGCTCCGTCCCCGGAGCTGGCGGTCGATGCGGCGGCTCTCGTGGCGCTCCGTGCCGAGGATGTGGAGCCCGCACGTCAGCTCCTCCTTGCAGCGCCCCACGTGCTTCCAGACGCCGTTCTGGAGGACGGACTGGGTCTGCGCGTAGCAGCTCCGGTCGCAGCGGATCACGCCCTTCTCGAGCTTGATGTCGGTGCCGCGGCCCGCCATGTTGGTCGCGATCGTGACCGCGCCCTTGCGCCCGGCGCCGGCGACGATCTCGGCCTCCTGCTGGTGGTACTTCGCGTTCAGCACGTTGTGCGGGACGCCGCGCCGCTTCAGGAAGCGGCTCAGGGTCTCCGACGCCTCCACGCTGATCGTTCCCACGAGGACGGGAACGCCTTTCTGGTGGAGCTCCGCGATCTCGTCCACGAGCGCGTTGTACTTCTCGCGCCGCGTCTTGAAGATCACGTCGTTCGAGTCGACACGCCGGACCGGCTGATTCGTGGGAATGACCACGACGTCGCGCTTGTACGTGTGCCAGAACTCGGTGGCCTCGGTCTCCGCCGTTCCCGTCATGCCGGCGAGCTTCTCGTAGAGACGGAAGTAGTTCTGGATCGTGATCGTGGCGAGGGTCTGGGTCTCGCCCTCGACCTTCACGTTCTCCTTCGCCTCGATCGCCTGGTGGAGCCCGTCCGAGTACCGGCGGCCCGGCATGAGCCGTCCCGTGAACTCGTCCACGATCAGGATCTTCCCCTCCTGGACGACGTACTCGACGTCCTTCTCGAAGAGCGAGTAGGCCTTCAGGAGCTGGAGGATGTTGTGGACGCGCTGGCTCCGCTCCGCGTGCGTCCGCTCGAGCGCGCGCTTCCTCGTGACCTTCTCCGCGGGCTCGATCGACTCGTCCTCGTCGATCGCGCCGATCTCCACCGACAGGTCGGGGAGGAGAAAGAGATTCGGATCGCGCTGCGAGAGGAGCTGCCGCCCCTGCTCCGAGAGGTCCACCGAGTGGCTCTTCTCGTCGATGGAGAAGAAGAGATCCTCGTCCACCTCGCCGAGGCGCTTGTCGCGGATGAAGTCGAGCTCGACCCGCTGGATCAGCCGCTTCAGCCCGGGCTGGTCCGCGAGGAGCTTCAGGAATCGCTTGTTCTTCGGAGCGCCGCGCTTCACCTGCAACAGCTTGACGCCGGTCTCGTACTCCTTCTCCGCGTCCCCGAGCGCCGACTCCGCGTCGGCCACGATCCGGTTCACGAGCTGCGTTTGGCTGCGCACCACGCGGTCCACGTCGGGCTTCAGCTGATCGTACTGCTGGAGGCTGTGCTCCACCGGTCCCGAGATGATGAGCGGCGTCCGCGCCTCGTCGATCAGGACCGAGTCCACCTCGTCCACGATCGCGTAGTGGTGCCCGCGCTGGACGCGATGGTCGCGGTGGCGCGCCATGTTGTCGCGCAGGTAGTCGAAGCCGAACTCGTTGTTCGTGCCGTAGGTGATGTCGCAGGCGTAGGCGGCACGGCGCTGCGTGAAGTCCATCGAGTTCTGGATGCACCCCACGGAGAGACCGAGCGAGGTGAAGATCTGGCCCATCCACTCGCTGTCGCGACGGGCCAGGTAGTCGTTCACCGTGACCAGGTGGACGCCCTTCCCCGGGAGCGCGTTGAGATAGATCGGGAGGGTCGCGACGAGCGTCTTCCCCTCGCCGGTCGCCATCTCGGCGATCTTCCCCTGGTGGAGAACGATCGCGCCGAGAAGCTGCACGTCGAAGGGGACCATGTCCCAGGTCACCGGCAGCCCGACCACGTCCCAGGTCTTCCCGCAGAGCCTGCGGCAGGTCTCCTTGACTACCGCGAAGGCTTCCGGCAGGAGGTCGTCCAGCGTGGCGCCCTCGGCCAACCTCGCCCGGAACTCGGCGGTCTTCCCCGCGACCTGCTCGTCGGAGAGGTCTCGGAGGCCCTCGAAGTGGTCGTTGATCTCCTCGACGAGCGGCCAGATGCGCTTGATGTCGCGCTCGTGCTTGCTGCCGAGGATCTTGGTCAGGAACGGAAGCATTGGGTCACCTTTGGATGCGGCACGGGTCCGGGATGACCCCCTGGGGAGCTGCCGTCCCGACCCCGCGCGCCGAATACAGCGAAACCCCAGGCGGCCGCCGGTCGCCGGGGTTCAGTCCACGAAAGAAACCTTCCAAGCCTCTCCACCACAACCACTTACAAATCAGACGTCCATGCGCCCCCCTGGCGCTCGGATGCCCGGCAGTCTAGGCCCCGTTCCAGGGGGTGTCAAGCCGGAACCGACCAATCTAAGTAGAAGAACCCCGGGTTGCCGGGGATCGCTCAGCGGAGGAGGAGCTCCATGGCGAACCCCGCGGAGAGGGGGATCCGGAAGTTGTCGTCCAGGGGCACGGGCAGGAGCTCGAACACGGTCGCCACGACCGCTCCCACGAGGCCCACCGTCACGGGCACTTCCGGGACGGCCCGCGTGAGGGCGAAGCAGACGAGGAAGCACGCGAGGCTTCCCTCGAGCGTCTTCCCGAAGAGGCCGATCCGCCCGATCGACTTCCCCACGATCGCCGCGACGGTGTCCCCCAGGATGAGGAAGGAGAGCGCGAGCACGGCGACCGGCTTCGGGAAGAGATGGATCGAGAGAAGGCACGCCATGAGGAGGTACGTCGAGCCGAGGAGCGAGGCCTCCTCGTGGTTCCGGATCAGCTCGCCGAAGAAGTGGCGAAAGACGTGGCGCGTGCGGGGATGGTTGAGCCGGAACACCTCGATCGCGAGCGACACGATCACGAGCGCGAGAAGGACCCGTTCGAAGGTCGGCTGCCACGAGTCCGGTGTCAGGTAATACGAGACGGGAATCGCGATCGAGGAGAGGTGAATCGACTTTCGCTTCAGCTCCGAGGCGAGGAGCACGCTAAGGCTCGCCCACTCCGGCCCCGGCTCCGTAGAGCGCCTCGTAGCGACGCCAGATGGTGTACACCTGTTTCACGTACTCTCGCGTCTCCCGGTACGGAATGAGCTCCACCCAGAGGTCGTCCACGACGGGACGCTCCTGGAGCCAGCGTCGAACCGGCTCCTCGCCCGCATTGTAGGCTGCCATGGCCGCGCGCGGGTCCTTGAATTCACGGAGGAGAGCCCGGAGGTACCGCGCGCCGAGCCGCACGTTCAGGGCCGGGTCGGTGAGCGCGTCCTCCCCCACGGTCGAGCCCTGGAGCGCCGAGGCGGTCGAGGGCAGGAGCTGCAGGAGCCCGATCGCCCCCGCGCGGGACCTCGCGAGACGCTGGTACGCGCTCTCCTGCCGCATGATCGCCCAGAGGAGGAAGGGATCGAGCGCCTCGCGGCGCGCCGCGTCGAACACGTCGTGCGCGTACGCGGGCGGGTAGTCGAGCCGCGCGGCGGGCACCGCCGCGGGACGGCCGACACGGAAGACGCCGCGATCCTCGAGGTCGTCCGTGCATTCCCGCGCCGCCGGAAGCGCGGTCGTGTCTCGAGCGCAGGCCCGGAGCGCCTCCATCTGAAGCGGGACGTGTCCGGCCGCGGCGAGGAGGCGCGTGTCGAGCGGCGCGTCGGGATCGCTCTGCGGCGCGGGCACGTCCCGGCGCGCGGGCGACCGGAGCGAGTCGGCGCGATCCGCGTGGAGACGCAAGCCGACACGCTTCAGCTCTTCCTGCGCGCGCACGGCCTCGTAGGTCCACTCCTTGGCGACCTGTTCCAGGTGACGGTACGCGGCGGCCGAATCCCCCCGTGCGAACTGGGCTTTCGCACGCCAGTACCCCCTCGTGTCCTCGAGGAGGTCCATCACCGCCTGGTTCGCGGAGTCGGGCTCTCCGGCCCGTAACCAGGCGATGACCTGGTGCGCGTTCAGGTCCTCGAGGCGCTCCATGCTGCCGCCGTACCGCTGTGCCCACTGGAAGATCGCCGCGGCCTCGCGCGGGGGCTTCTCGTCCTCCCACTCCCGGGCCCGCTCCCAGGCGGCGACGGGCGCGGTTTCCCCGGTGGGGTCCAGGGCCACGGCGGCGACGAAGGCGCTGTCCATTCGCGTGAACTCGCTCATCGCGCGAAGCGAGCGAGCGAGCCCCAGCGCGTATCGGGCGCGATCCTCGCGCGGGCGGTCCTCGCGGCGGAGCAGCGCCTGGTAGCGCTGGGCCGCCTGGGGATGTCGCCGGAGGCGCGCCAGGATCTCCGCCTCGCGCTCCGCGCGCGACAGCTCGGCGGGGGCGGTACCGGGAGGGATCCTTCTCCTCTCGAGAAGGCGCAGCGCCGCCTCCGCCTCGCCCACGTTCCCGAGCATGCGCACGAGATCCAGCCAGCGCGTCTCGTCGAGCGAGTCGACGCGGGCGCCCTCGGTCCATCCCGAGGCCTTCCGGACGAGCCCGTACCGGAGCGAGGTGGAGATCTCCGCGTCCCTCGTGAAGTCGATGAGCTGCCGGAGGCCGGCGAGCGTGTCGCCGGCCGCCGCGAGGAGGTCGGCGCGCAAGGTGGCGAGCAGCACCTTCTCGTCGTCCGTCATCGCCTCGGCGCGCGCCAGGAGCGCGTTCGCGAGCTCCGGCTCCCTCCCCGCGATGAGCGCGCGCGCGAGCTGCAAGCGCGCATGACGCCGCAGCGCCGGACGTGGATGATCGAGGAGCTTCCAGAGCGCGGCGCGCTGCGCCCGCCCGTCGTTCGCGGAGTCGGCGAGCTCCGCCGCGACGAGGAGCGCCGCGTCGGTCTCGGGCGTTCGCGCGATGGACGCGGGGTCCCACGCAAACGCCGGCGCGCCCGGGCTCTTGGCCCCGGGCCTGCGGTCGGGAGGCCACCCGAGGAGCGCAAGCCCGGAGTCGGGCGACACCTTCAGCCCGACGATCCTCGCGCGCGTCGGGACCATGGTTCGGTCGTACCGGAGAGGACCCTGAAGGAGGCGGAGCGCGGGATCCCACTTCCCGCGGTCGGCGAGATCGAGCGTCGCGCTCCGGAGTAGGTGTTCCGTCTCCGGACCCGGGCGGTCGGCGACGGCCGTGGCCCCCGCGGCAACCCACGCTTCCAGCGTTGCGAGATACGTGGACTCCGCGCGGGCTTCGCGGTCGAACGCGGCGAGGATGTCGGGGATGGGCCGGGTCCAGCGCGCGTCACGGTACGCGCGGCGCGCCTCGTCCCATTCCTTCCTCCTGGCCGCGAGATCCGCGGTTCCCTCGCGCCACGCGGCCTCCGCTCCCGCGAGGAACATCCCCGGCGCGAACGCGAGCGCCGAGAGCAGCCACACCGCTCCCAGCCACGCCGCGAGGAACGGAGCGCGCCCCCGCGTCACGACCTACCGGATCACGACCAGACGGAAGCTCTCGGCCGAACCCTGGATGTCGACCTTCGCGAAATAGATGCCGGAACGGAGCTCGCGGCCGTTCTCGTCGCGCGCGTCCCACACCGCGCGGAATTCGCTCGCGACGACGCCGTCCTGCGATGCCGCGAGGGTCCGCACGAGGCGCCCCGCGACGTCGTAGATCCGGACCTCGGGGCGAAGCTCCGGATGCGGCAGGCCGTCCGGAGCGCTGAAGCGGACATGGATCGATCCCGCCGAGGGCGCGCCGATGCGATAGGGCGAGGGGCCGGCGCGGAGCTTGAGGCGTCGCGCGACCGCGACCTCGGTGCGAGAGCGAACGAGGACATTGTCGATGTACCACCCCTCGAAGACGCGGAGCGGTTCGTCGAACTGGTTGAACGGATAGTTGCCGCCGTCGCTCGCGAACCGGAACCGGACCCTCGCGGATCCCTCGTACCCCGCGAGGTTCGCGGTCACGCGGCGCCAGACTCCTGGAGAGCCGGAGAACACGGCCGCGCCCCTGAGATTCGCGCCGGAGTCGTACTTGATCTGGTACCCGTAGCCGCCGTCCACCGCGAGCGGCGTCCACTCTCCGCCGTTCACCGAGATCTCCACCCTGCCGCCGTCGTACGCATCGGTGCCGCCGTACACCTCGGCGTCGATGTAGGAGTCGAAGACCAGCTCCAGGCCGGGACCGATCCGAAACGCGGGAGACACGAGCGCCGCGTCCTGGAACGAGGCGTAGCTCTGTGCCTGGACGGAGCCCTGCCCGAGCGGACTCGTGGACCCCACCTTGGCCGAGCGGGCGCCGCCGTTGTCACGGCTGGTCGAGGTGTGCCACTCGTCGGCGGCGCTCCCCGGCAGCGACTCCGTGGTCCAGAGATTTCCCGGCTCGGGTCCGTCGCCATCGTCCTCGAACCCCTCGTTCAGGGACGCGACGAGCCCGACGGTCAGGGTGAAGTCGAACGAGCCGGAGTTTCCCTGGTTGTCGGTCCAGTTCACGGTGAACGGGACCACGTGCGGCACCGTAACCGAGCCGATCTCGATCTCCCACAGGCCGACCTGCTCCGACGCACCCGGCGCGAGCGGCGCGCCCAACGAGAAGTTGTTCACGGTGATGTCCGGGTCGGCCGTCGTGAGCGTGAGCGTGAGCGCGCCGGACTGGAGCCCGACGTTCTGGATGGTCGGGATGATGCGAACCGTCTCGCCGGGATCGGGCAAGCCATCGGAATTCCCGAGCTGGTCGTCCAGCTCGTAGCTCGAGAGCCTCAGCACCGGCTCCTGCGCGATCTCGAGATCGAACGAGATCGTGTCGTTCACGAACGCGATGTTCGTGATGCGGATCCCGCTGTCGAGTCCGGCCAGGGTGCGCGTGCTCGGGGTGGTCGCTTCGGTGATGCTCGTCTTGTTGAGGGGACCCGGGAAGAAGTCCTCGGGATCGCCGTAGGCCCCCGAATAGGTCCCGCCCGGCGGCGGCTGCCCGAGCTCGTCCAGTCCGTCCGCCTGGACCACGCGAACGCGGTACGCGGAGGGCCCGTCCAGGTTGTCGGGCCTCGTATCGTCCACGTGGTAGACGAGGAGACCCTCGCCGGGAACGAATTCGTCGGAGCCCTCACGGACCCGGTTCTCCAGGAGAAAGTACTCGGTGCCTCCTTCCCCGTTCGTCCAGATGCGGAGGGACCCGCCGCCCCGGGTGACCGGAGCGAGCGTGTAGTGACCGGACCGGGTCACGGTGACCGGCTCGTCGAAGCCCAGGTACTGGCGCGACCACGGGTCGAGACTCGCGGGCCGCTCCCCGAAGTTGCCTCCCGCCGTCAGCGGATCGACCGAGTACGGGAGGTAGTTTCCCAGCGCCATGAGCGAGAAGAAGCCGAGACCCGCGGAGCCGGTGAGGTCGTACAGGTCGGGAAGCCCGAGCGTGTGCGAGAACTCGTGGAACCACGTCCCGCTCGCGCGATCCCCCGATCTGTCGTTGTACTCGCTTCCGAGGAAGTAGAGGAATCCCCGTTTGTCGCCGAGCGTGAGCCCGGGAAGGTACCCGGCGTAGTTCGCCACCCCGAACTGGTGCGCCCAGAGCCTCGTGCATCCGGAGGGGCTCCCGCAGGAGACTTCCCCACCCGCGCCCGGCACCATCACGGCGACCGCGTCGATGTACCCGTCGTCGTCCCCGCTCGAGGAGACGCCGTCGGGTCCGTCGTTGTCGAAGAAGCCGAGGTCGTTCTCGTAGAGCTCGTACGCCGCGAGCATCGCGTCCTCCGCGAGCTTCTGCGCGCTCTGCGGATAGGAACCGAGCCCGGCGAGCCCACCCACGTAGTAGGCGTAGGAAGAAGGCATCGTGAGCCACTCGCCGGTCACCGCCCCGGAGATGATGAGCCGGCCGCCGGACTGCGTGCGGTAGTACTCGCGGAGGCTGATGAGGCCGTCGTTCGGATCGTCGCTGAAGAAGAGGTTGTGGTAGTAGCGAGGCGTGCTCACCGACGCCGGCTTCTGGTCCGAGAACTGGCAGAGCACGACGAGGATGTTCCGGTGGGCGACGCCGTCCCGCGGAAACTTCGAGAGATCGAGCGCGAACTGAGGGAACGACTTCGAGTGCGGGATCACGACCTGATCCCAGCCGCCGCTCTGGAGCGCGCCGCTCCGTTCCGCATCGGACGCGCTCGCGGTTCCCGGCCGGGGCATCGGCGCCGCCGCGCGCGCGTCTGGCGCGGTCGCGGCGAGAGACGCCGCGACGAGCGCGAGGCTCAGGGCGGCGCGAAGGAATCGGGGCGTCAGGGAATCTCGCTTCACGTGCTCCCTCCGGGATGGAGTCGGATCGCTCGTTCGGGTGCGGCCCGGCATGGGACGCGTCACTCCCACTCGATCGTCGCGGGAGGCTTGGTGCTGATGTCGTACACGACCCGGTTCACGCCGCGCACCTCGTTCACGATGCGCGAGGAGACGCGGGCGAGGAAGGTATCGGGGAGCCGCGCCCAGTCGGCCGTCATCCCGTCGCTCGACGTCACCGCCCGGAGCGCCACGACCTGATCGTACGTGCGGCCGTCTCCCATGACGCCGACCGTGCGCACGGGGAGCAGGACCGCGAAGGCCTGCCAGACCTGCTCGTAGAGGCCGGCGGCCCGCATCTCGGTGATGTAGATATCGTCCGCGTGGGTCAGGGTCTCCACCGCTTCCGGCGTCACGGGTCCCAGAATCCGTACCGCGAGGCCGGGACCGGGAAACGGGTGTCGTCCGAGCACGGCCGGGGGGAGCCCCAGAAGGGCCCCCAGGCTTCGCACCTCGTCCTTGAATAACTCCCGGAGGGGCTCCACGAGTTCCATGTTCATCCGCTCCGGCAACCCCCCTACATTATGATGCGACTTGATCTTGGCGGATGGTCCGCGGGTCGAGGTGCTCTCGATCACGTCCGGATAGAGCGTCCCCTGGGCTAGTAACTCCGCTCCCCCCAAGCTTTTGGCTGTGTCCTCGAAGACCTCGATGAAGACCCTGCCGATGATCTTTCGTTTCTTCTCGGGATCCTCGACTCCCCGGAGCTCCCCCAGGAACCGCTCCCGGGCGTCCACGGTGATGAGATCCGACCCGATCACGTCCTTCATGGCCTCCCCGACCTCCGCGGCCTCCCTGCGGCGCAGGAGGCCGTGGTCGACGAAGACCGCCCGGACCTGGCCGGGGACCGCCTTGTGGAGGAGGGCCGCCACGACGGAGGAGTCGACGCCGCCGCTCAGGCCGCAGAGCACGCGCCGGCTTCCCACCTGGGCCCGGATCCTCGCGATCTGCTCCTCGAGGACCTGGCCCATGGTCCAGTCGCCCTTGAAGCCGCAGATGTCGAAGAGGAAGTTCCGGTAGATGCGGGTGCCGTGGGCGGTGTGGGCCACCTCGGGATGGAACTGGACGGCGTAGAGGTTCCGGGACGTGTCCTCGGCGGCGGCCAGCACCTCGCCTGTCTTCCCGAGGAGGGTGAACCCCGCGGGGAGCCGCTCCACGAAGTCCCCGTGGCTCGCCCAGACGCGGCTCTCCTCGGGCACGCCCGCGAGGATCCGCCCCTCGAGGATCCGCGTGAGCGTGGCGTCGCCGTACTCGCGATGCGCGCTCGGCCGGATCGAGCCGCCGAGGTCGCGCGCGAGGAGCTGCATGCCGTAGCACACGCCGAGAATCGGGACGCCCGCGGGAAGGACTTCCGGAATGGCGCCCGGAGCCCCGGGCTCGAGCACGCTCATGGGGCCGCCGGAGAGGACGATCCCCTTCGGGCGAAGCCGGGCGAGCTCGTCCGAGCCGATCGACGGGCCGTGGATCTCGGCGAATACCCCCAGCTCCCTCGCGCGGCGTGCGATGAGCTGGGTGTACTGCGAACCGAAGTCGAGGATGAGAAGCCGTTCGTGGTTCAAGGGAGAACGTACTCTACATCGGCACGCCCTCCCCGGTCGAGTCCCGAACGCCGCCCTGCTAGCGGGTGAGGATCGCCTTGCGGGAGGCGGTTCCCGAGGGCGCCTCGAGACGGACCAGATACACGCCCGAAGCCGCCTCCCGCCCCGCTTCGTCTCTGCCGTCCCAGGTCACGTCGTGCGGCCCCTCGGATCGCAGGCCGTCGACCAGGACGCGCACCATGCGGCCGTGCACGTCGAACACCACGAGCCGCGCGCGCTCGGAGCGAGGCAGGTGGAAGCGCACCCGCGTGACCGGGTTGAACGGGTTCGGCCGGTTCTGCTCCAGCACGAGCTCGCTCGAAGGCGCCGGGCTCGTCGGCTCCACGGCCGTCACCATTCCCGAAGCGGTCCACGGGACGCAGAAGCGCTGCGTCTTCGTCCCGGCCGAAACCAGGAGTCGCATCGAAGACGCGGCGTGCTCCCAGACGTCGATCGCGGCTCCGGTCACCGGAACTCCGCTGTCGACCACCGCCGCCGCCAGGTCCTGCCCGGTGGCCGCACTGAGCTCGCGGACCGTTCCGTCCGAGACCCCCACGTAGACCCGACGTGCCGCGGAGGCCACGGCCGGCGCCGACGTGACGCCGTGGGTCACGCGCGTTTTCCACTGGAGGACGCCGGTCCCCGACGCGGGAAGGTTGACGCGCCGGAGGGCTCCGGTGTTGTCCCCGCAGTAGAGGCTCGTGACCTGATTTCCAGGAGACTCTTCCATCGTCGCGATCACCGGAGACGTGACGAACCCTCCCCCACCGTTCGTGAGGTTCAGGGACCAGAGCTCGGCGCCCGAGCTCGCAGGGTCCAGGGCTCGGAGGAATCCATTCGCCGTGGTCACGTAGAGCTTGGACCCATGGAGGATGGGCCGGTTCTGAATGGATCCCGCGTTGGCCGACCAGGCCTCCGTGCCCGTCATCGATTCCAGGGCCCAGAGAGAAGACTGCGCCGCCGTCTGCTCGGTGCCGCAGTAGATCCGATTCCGTTCGTAATCGACGGTGCACCCCTCGCGGCCGGCGCCCATGGCCTCGCTGCCGGTCGCGTTGAAGGTCCAGGCGGTGCTCAGGTCGGATGCGTGGAGCGCATAGACACGATTCTCCGTCGTCGTCCCGCAGCCGTACCGCGTGACGACGAAGACGAGGTCGTCATTGGCCTGCATCTGCGCCTGATACCCGGCGTTCGAGAAGCTGTAGAGCTGAACCGCGGGCGTCGCGGTGATCCGGTCGGCCGGGCATCCCGGACGGCGCAGGTCCACCGGCGCCCCGGACGTCGTCCCCGTGGCGACATTCACCTTGTGGAGCGTCCCGTCCGACGTGGCGATGAAGAGCACCTCTCCACCCGCCGAGAGCGTGATCGGCGACGAGAAGGTCTCGATCGTCGCGCCACCCGGAGCCTGCCACGTCCAGACATCCTGGCCGGCGAGATCGCTGTCGAAGCGCTCGCTGCGCACCGCCGTGAGCCCGGATCCCGCCGCCGCGAAGGTGAGATTTCCTCCGATCTCGCCGTCGCCCTTCGGCGTCAGCGCGGGAGCGGCGAATGCGCGGGTCCACTTCGCAACCGGCTCGCATGTCGCGGCGGTGACCACGACGAGGAAGTCCTCGTGGTGCTCGAGCGCGCCGCTCGTGGACGTCACCCGCGCGGAATAGACCCCCTCGGCTCCGGCGGTGGGCTCGAGACGGAGCAAGGCGGTGATGTCGCCCGGAGTGCTGGCTCCTGGAACGACCGACGCGAACGCCGGAAGCGTGCCGCTGAGTGCGACCGGGTCGAGGTCCGGATCCGAGGCGTGGAGCGGCACGTCCAGCGTGACGCCTTCCACGACGGTCTGATTCCCGATCGCGTCCAGGACGGGTGCGCGGTCCACGTTCGCGATCGTGATCGCCGTCGATGCCTGGCCGGACAGCGCGTTCGAAGCCGCGAACGTCACGTTGTAGCTCCCCGCCTGGGTGAAGCTCGGCGTCCAGTCGAACGTACCCGTCGTGTTCGAGCCGTCCGGGATGAACGTCGCTCCCGCCGGAAGCGGCGCGCCGGTGAGCGACGCGATGGGGTCTCCGTCCGGATCGGACGCCGTGACGGTGAACGCGACGAGTGCCCCTTCGGATCCGGAAGCCGTCGCCGGCGCGGTCACGGCCGGAGCGCGGTCCACGTTCGCGATCGTGATCGCGGTCGACGCCTGGCCCGAGAGCGCGTTCGACGCGGTGAAGGTGACGTTGTAGCTCCCCGCCTGGGCGAAGGTCGGCGTCCAGTCGAACGAGCCCGAGGTGTTGGCGCCGTTCGGCGTGAACGTCGCCCCGGACGGAAGCGGCGCCGCGGTGAGCGACGCGATGGGATCTCCGTCCGGATCCGAGGCGGTCACCGTGAACGTGAGGAGGGCATTCTCCGGCCCCGAGGCCGTTGCTTGTGCGGTCACGCCCGGCGCGCGATCCACGTCGGCGATCGTGATCGCGGTCGATGCCTGCCCCGACGAGGCGTTCGACGCCGTGAACGTCACGTTGTAGCTCCCCGCCTGGGTGAAGCTCGGGGTCCAGTCGAGCGTCCCGGACGTATTCGCGCCGTTCGGCGTGAACGTCGCCCCGGTCGGGAGCGGCGCCGCGGTGAGAGAGCTGATGGTGTCCCCGTCCGGATCCGACGCGGTCACTCCGATGGTGAGGAGCGCCCCTTCCGATCCGGACGCGGTCGCGGGCGCCGTGGCCAGCGGAGCACGGTCCACGTTCGTGATCGTGATCGCGGTCGGAGCCTGCCCGGACATGGCGTTCGACGCCGTGAACGTCACGTTGTAGCTCCCCGCCTGCGCGAAGCTCGGCGTCCAGTCGAACGTCCCCGAAGTGTTCGCGCCGTTCGGGGTGAACGTCGCCCCGGACGGGAGCGGCGCCGCGGTGAGCGACGCGATCGGATCGCCGTCCGGATCGGAGGCCGTTACCGTGAAGGTGAGGAGGACATTCTCCGGCCCGGAAGCGGTCGCAGGTGCGGTGACCGCGGGCGCGCGGTCGACGTTCGTGACGGTGATCGCGGTCGATGCCTGACCCGATAGGGCATTCGACGCGGTAAACGTGACGTCATAGCTCCCAGCCTGCGCGAAGCTCGGGGTCCAGTCGAACGTCCCCGAAGTCTTCGCGCCGTTCGGGGTGAACGTCGCTCCGGACGGGAGGGGCGATGCGGTGAGCGACGCGATGGGATCTCCGTCCGGATCCGATGCGGTCACCGTGAAGGTGAGCAAGGCATTCTCCGCCCCGGAAGCCGTCGCCGGCGCGGTCACGGCGGGAGCGCGGTCGACGTTCGCGATCGTGATCGCCGTCGAGGCCTGGCCGGACAGCGCATTCGACGCCGTGAAGGTCACGTTGTAGCTCCCCGCCTGGGTGAAGCTCGGCGTCCAGTCGAACGTCCCGGAGGTGTTCGAACCGTTGGGAGTGAACGTCGCACCGGACGGCAGCGGCGCCGCGGTGAGCGAGCTGATGGTGTCCCCGTCCGGATCCGACGCGGTCACCCCGAAGGTGAGGAGCGTGCCTTCCGATCCGGAAGCGGTGGCGGCGGCCGTGGCCAGCGGAGCACGGTCCACGTTCGTGATGGTGATCGCGGTGGACGCTCCCCCCGACAGCGCATTGGTCGCGGTGAACGTCACGTTGTAGCTCCCCGCCTGCGTGAAGGTCGGCGTCCAGTCGAACGTCCCGGAGGTGTTCGCTCCATTCGCGGTGAATGTCGCCCCGGACGGGAGCGGTGCCGCGGTGAGCGACGCGATGGGATCCCCATCCGGATCCGAGGCGGACACCCCGAACGTGAGGAGGGCATTCTCCGGCCCGGAAGCCGTCGCGGGCGCGGTCACGGCGGGCGCGCGGTCGACGTTCGCGATCGTGATCGCCGTCGATGCCTGGCCGGACAGCGCGTTCGATGCCGTGAAGGTCACGTTGTAGCTCCCCGCCTGGGTGAAGCTCGGGGTCCAGTCAAACGTCCCAGACGTGTTCGCGCCGTTGGGAGTGAACGTCGCACCGGGCGGGAGCGGAGCCGCGTCGAGGGAGGTGATGGGGTCCAGGTCCGGATCCGACGCGGTTACCCCGAAGGTGAGGAGCGTGCCTTCCGATCCGGAAGCGGTGGCGGGGGCCGTCGCCAGCGGAGCACGGTCCACGTTCGTGATGGTGATCGCGGTGGACGCTCCCCCCGACAGCGCATTGGTCGCGGTGAACGTCACGTTGTAGCTCCCCGCCTGCGTGAAGGTCGGCGTCCAGTCGAACGTCCCGGACGTGTTCGCGCCGTTCGGAGTGAACGTCGCACCGGACGGAAGCGGCGCCGCGGTGAGAGAGCTGATGGTGTCCCCGTCCGGATCCGACGCGGTCACTCCGAACGTGAGGAGCGTGCCTTCCGACCCGGACGCCGTCGCGGGCGCCGTGACCGCCGGAGCGCGATCCACGTTCGCGATCGTGATCGCCGTCGACGCCTGGCCGGACAGCGCGTTCGACGCCGTGAACGTCACGTTGTAGCTCCCCGCCTGGGTGAAGCTCGGCGTCCATTCGAAGGAGCCCGACGTGTTCGCGCCGTTCGGGGTGAACGTCGCCCCGGACGGGAGCGGCGCCGCGGTGAGGGAAGTGATTGTGTCCCCGTCCGGATCCGAGGCGGTCACACCGAACGTGAGGAGCGTGCCTTCCGATCCCGAAGCGGTGCCGGGGGCCGTGACCGCCGGAGCGCGTTCGACGTTCGCGATCGTGATC
>DASTBC010000024.1 GCA_035712245.1 Candidatus Eisenbacteria bacterium | reverse complement strand
GTACTGATTCGTTTGCATGCGGATCGGGAGAATGCGGACGTGTTGCCGGAGTTCATCGATGGATTCCGTGAGACATTCGGGCATGATTCACGATTCAAGCTCTTCATCCGCCCTCTTTCGCGCTTGGGAGGTCCCCAGGATGCTTCTCTGCGGATTCTCGAAGATGAGGAATCGGACCGGGTGATCGCGGCGCTCCGTACGTACGCCGGACAGAGTGGGATCCAGCAAGGACCCGCGATGCCGGAGATCCCAATCTGCTATGCGAGTATGGGCAACTCGTTCATCGTCCGGTCCAATGGTCGCCTCAACAAGTGTACCGTTGCGCTGGAACACCCGGCGAACCAGGTTGGGATGCTCCGTCCGGACGGGACCGTCGAGATCGCAACACCCAAGGTCCTGACATGGATGCGGGGACTCCGATCGGGTGACGCGGAGGAGCTGACGTGTCCCATGATGGGACTCGCGGAACCAAGTACTGGTGAAGTCCCACGCGAGGACGTTCTCCTGGTATCAAACGGAAGCGCTGTGTCGGGCAGGACTGGCATCGAACGAGTGAAAGGAGAATGAGCATGTTCTTCACGTCTTCCGACTACTCGATCGAGTTCGACAAGGAAGGCCGGATGTGTATGTTCGATCGTGGGCATGGTTCGGGTCGGGGCACCCGCCTCTCGCTCGACGGAGCCGGTATGGCGCTCGCCTTGGTTCTGTTGATTGGCCCGAGTGTGTCGGATCAATCGAGGGAGGCCGAGAAGGGCTCCGTGCCGGATGTCATCCAGTCAGAGACACCGAAGGTGCAGGACGTACCTGGCCCCGTCGCTGTTGGTGGGAACCAAGTGAACGTATTATGCTCCTGCCGGAGATAGCGTCAGCATACGCCATCAGTCGCTGATCAGCCCGGCAAACACCGCCAGGTAGTCTCTTACCTCCCGAGTGTGGAGGAAGTTATCCCGCACGTGGATATGCCCCTCCACCCCCAGCTCGCGCCGCAGATCCGGGTTGTCGAGGAGCCGGATGCACTGAAAGGCCGTTCCCTCGACCGACCGCACCAAGAGTCCCGTCCGCTCGTGCAGCACCTGTAGCGGAATCCCTCCCACCGCGCTCGCCACCACCGCGCGGCGCTTCCACAACCCTTCGGACACCGTCAGCGCGAATCCCTCGCGGAGCGACTTCTGCAGCACTACCGTCGACGCCCGCTGGATCGCATTGATCTCCTTGTCCGACTGGGGCGGCAGCTCCAAGATCGTCACGTCCTTCACGCCCTTCGCCTTCTCCCGCACCTCGGCCAGCACCTCGGCCCCCTCGGGATCGTCGCTCGCGCTGCCTCCCGCCAGCACCAGATGCGCCGGCCGCCGCGCACGCACGAGCCGGAACGCCTCCAGCACCCCGATCGGGTCCTTGATCCGGTCGAACCGCGACACCTGAGTGATCCAGGGGCTCGCCGCGTCCAGGCCGAGCCGGTCGCAGATCGCGCCGATCTCCACCTCCTCCATCTCGCGGTTCTTGTCCGCGAACGGATCGATCGAGGGCGGCACGAGCACCGCGGGCACCGTCAGAGGCGGCACGAACTCGATGTGCGAGAAGATCGCCGTGTCGTAGCGCGACACGGCGGGACGCAGGAATTCCCAGTACGCCTCGTCCCGCCTCGAGAGATCGATGTGGCAGCGCCAGACCCACCGCTGGCCCGGCTCGCGCCGGTGGTCGATCAGGTACGCGGGCTGGGGATCGTGGATCAGGATGAGATCGCCGTCGAGCGCGAGCCGCTCCGCCTCCAGGCGCGTGCGCTCGTGGTAGACCTCGCGGTCCTCGGCCGTCAACGGCTGCACGTGCCCGTGCAGCGCGTTGTGCATCTTCTTCGTCACGCTGAAGAACCGGTCGTCTCCCTCCATCACTTCCCAGGTCGTCGTGATTCCCAGCTCGTTCAGGATCACGACCACTCGGTGCAGGATCTCGGCGACGCCGCCGCCGGTCTTCGTGGTGTTCACCATCACGATCCGGTGACCCTTCAGCCGCCGGGCGAGCGCCTCGAGCGCGCGCAGCGTGCGCGCTCCGAGGAGCCGCTCGTACCGCTCGAGCCAGCCTCCGCGCGGGGTCGTGTCCACGGGGGCTCCGGGCGGAACCGCGGCGGCTGGTTCCGGAGCCGCCATGCTCCCGGACGCCTTCATCCGCTCGAAGGCGCTCACGAACCACCCCCGGTGCCCGAGCTCTGCCTTCCGCCGCCCTTCAGGCGGCCGGCCAGGCGAGCCATCGCGGCGCGGGCTTCACGCTGCCGCTCCAGCTCCGGCGCTTCCGCCCGCTGCAGCAGACGGCGTCCGATCTGGGACCGCCTCCACCGGTTTCCGATCTCCCGCAGCGCGAACTGGAGCGGCCTCCCCGAGCACACCACCTGCTCGGCGGAGTCCGCGAGCCCCGTGGCGCCGCGCTCCCGGAGCCACGGGATGAGCGCGTGCTCCGGATGCCCGAGGAGCGGCGCCTCCACCAGGTGGTAGAACGCGGCGGGGAGGTCGATCCACGGCCAGATCTCGATCAGCTGCGCGGGCTCGGAGGCGCGGATGTCGAGCGGCGCGAGCACGAGCCGCGCCTCGATGAAGTGGAAGGCCGCTCCTTCGGCCGCCTCGCGCTTCCGTTCCTTCACGGGAACCCGGTCGAGCACGCCGAGCAGGGAAGCGCGCAGGTCCTCCAGGGAATTCGCCGGCGAGGAGCCGGCGAAGGCGAGACGCTCGCTCACCTCGGGGAGCTGGAGCGCGTCCCCGACCCAGCGGGCGAAGTCGTTCTCCGGGATGTCCCGGGCATGCGGATGACGCACGGGGATGCGCGTCACGTGCTGGAGGAGCGACGCGGGCGTCACCGACGCGATCCCCGCGCGCAAGGCCTCCAGGTCCGCGGCCGCGGATCCGGCCGGGACCTCGAGCGCGGACGGAGTGAGGAACTCGAAGACGTGACTCACGCCGTCAGGGCCGGTTCTCGGACCGGGCCTCGGGCCGTGCCTCCGGGCGCGTCCACTCGTCCGACGCGCGCAGGTACTCCACGATCAGATCCCGCGCCAGGTCGCGGCATCCCAGCCCGAACGCGAGCGCGAGCGCGAGTCCCGCCGCGGCTACGATCGCGATCACGATCGCGAGCACGAGGTGCGCCGCGAGGCCCAGCTGGTCGAGCGCGATGAGCACCGTGAATCCGACGAGGAGCGCCGTCGCTCCCTGCTCGCGGAACCGGTTCGGGCGGACGCCCGACTGCAAGAGGAGCGAGTTCAGGAGGCGTCCGGCGGCGAGCGCGAGCGGGATCCCGATGAGGAGCACGAGCCCCGACGTCACGATGCGCGGGAGCACGTCCTGGAGCCGCATCACGAGGGAAGGCGCGAGATCGAGCCCCAGCACCCGGAGCGCGAGGATCGACGTCGCGAGGATCGTGAGCCAGAAAACCGCGAATCCGACCATGCGGCTCGGGAGGAGATCGGGGCGCACGCCCGTGCCGGTGGCGAGGCGCTTCGCGGGCGTGTCGATCCCCGCGAGGGAGAGGATCGTCTGGGCGGCCCGCGAGAGGAGGGCGCCGAGGAGCCATCCGACGAGCGCGATCACGCCGGCGATCAGGATCAGCGTGAGCCCTCCGGTGACCGCGAGGAGCGTCTGCTGCAGCTCGTATCCGAGGTTGGGCGGGATGAGCCCGGCTACGGTTTCGTTCCAGTTCATGGGGTTCCTCCTGGTTCGCGTTCCCGGCCCCGCGCGAGCCGTGACAGCTCGCGGAAGAACCGGCCGACATCCGCCGGGCCCCGCACGCGGTACCGCGCCCGCGTGGGTCCGCGGCCCACCCGTACCGAGACGTCTCCGGGCAAGAGGGAGGCGAAGGCCGGCTCGTCGGCCTCGCTGTCCCCGAAGTACACGATCATGCTGGGGTCGAGCCTCCTTCGAAGGAGGCGGACCGCGTTCCCCTTATCGTACCCGCGCGGCACGAAGTCGGTCACCCGCTTCCCGCGCGAGGGCTCGAAACCGAGCACACGCGCCTCGCGCGCCACGCGTCGCAGCAGCCGTCGCAGCTCGGGCATGCGCGTCGCGGAGACACGGCGGTCGTGGAGCGCCACCGTCATGCTCTTCCGCTCGATCCACGCTCCGGGAATCCTCGCCTCCACGGGCTCGAGCAGCCGCGCGACCTCCAACGCCGCGCGCTTCCAGCGCGCCCGCTCGGCCGCGGGCGGTCCCAGGGGGCCTTCGAGCCCGTACTGCGCCGCGTGCAGGATTCCCTTCACGGGGAGGAGGCGCCTGAGATCGCGACTCGGCCGCGCGGTCACGAGCGCGAGGCGCGGGCCACGCGAGCCGGGGCGCGCGAGCGCGCGGAGCGCGCGGAGCACCGGAGCCGAGACGCGCACCCGCTCGGGTCGCGACACGATGCCCGCGATGGTGCCGTCGAAGTCCAGGGCCACGAGCGCCCGCGTTCCCGGACGCGCCAGGGCCTCGGCCGCGCGGCCCCACACGTCCCG
>DASTBC010000023.1 GCA_035712245.1 Candidatus Eisenbacteria bacterium | reverse complement strand
TTCGCACCGCGCGCCCTGCCGGCGAGCGGAGCGACCCATCATGAGACCACCCTACAGACCGCAGCGCATCCTCCTGACCGGCGTCACCGGCACGACCGGGCGGCTTCTCCTGGCCGCCCTCGCCGGGCTCGGCGCTCCCATCCGCGCGCTCACGCACCGGGCGGAGCCGGAGCCCTCGCAGCGGCGCCTCGCCGAGTTCCGGCGCGGGGACCTCGAGCGTCCGTCCTCCATTCGAGGGATCGCGGACGGATGCGACGTCGTCGTGCACGCCGCGCGGCGCGGCGGGTTCGCGGTGCTCGATCGCGACCGGCAGCGGCGGATCCACGTGGGCGGCACGGAAGCGGTGCTGCGCGAGGCGCAGAGCGCGGGCGCGTCCCTGTTCGTGCTTCTCGGATACACGGGGACGGTGCAGGAGCGCGAGGACATCGAGAGCGCGGTGGACGAGACGACGCCCCCCGAGGCCGAGTACGTCTCGGACACCGTCCGGATCCTCTACGAGAGCGAGGCGTTGGTGCTCGAGGCGAACCGCGCGGCAGGGCTCCGCACGCTCGTGGTGAGCCCGGGCGTACTCGCCGCGCCGGGGACACAGACGGTGCTGGGCGGGTTGATCGGAGCGTTCCTGAGACGCGAGCTTCCGTACCGGATGCTGGAGGAGGTGTGGCTCGCCGTCTCCGACGGGACCGATCTGGGCCGCTGCGTGGCCGCGGCCATCACGCGCGGGCAGGGAGGGAGGCGCTACTTCGCGACGGGAGAGTGCCTACAGCTTCACAGTCTCTTCGAGAGGATCACCCGCCTCACCGGAGTGGCCGCGCCCCGGCGGCGGATCCCCGACCTTCTGGTGGAGGAGCTCGGGCTCCTCACCCCGCTCCTGCCGCCTCAGTCGTTCCTGAGGCAGCTCGTGCTCCCGCGCGAGCTGGTCTTCCACCTGAGAAGGCTCGCGCCGCTCACGAACGCGCGGACCCGCTCGGACCTATCGTTCTCTCCCTTGCCGCTGGAGGAGCTGCTCGCGGCATACGCGCGTCAGGAACGGGTCCCGGTCCGGGACGTCGCCGGCGCCGCCGGCTGAGCTCCGCCCCTCGGGGCGCCGGCGCGGCCGTGGGACTCGAGCGCTTCGCGGATCCTCCGGGCCAGCGCGAGGGTCGTGTAGGGTTTCTCGAGGAAGTGGACCGTCGCGCCCGGATCGAGGAGCAGCGCGGGGTCGCGTACGTATCCGGAGACGAAGAGAATCGGCAGCCCCGGGCAGATCTTCCTCGCCCGGTCCGCCAGCTCCCGCCCGCCCATCTCCGGCATCACGACGTCCGTGACGAGGAGGTCGACCCGCCCTTTCTCCCGCTCCAAGCTCGAGAGCGCGTCGATCGCGCGCGGGGCGGGGAGCACCCGGTATCCGAGATCTTCGAGGGCGGCGCGGGCGAGCGTCAGGAGACTCGGGTCGTCCTCGACGAGGAGCAGCGTCTCGGTTCCGGTGGGTAGCGCTCCGAAGTCCGGGTCGTCCTCGGGGCGGCGGCCTTCGCGGCTCAGCGCGGGGAAGACGATCTCGAGAAGCGCGCCTCCTTCGGGCGCGTTGATGGCGCGGATTCGCCCGCCGTGCTGGCGCACGATGCCGTACACGGTGGCGAGCCCCAGGCCCGTGCCGCGCCCTGGCTCCTTGGTGGTGAAGAAGGGCTCGAAGATGTGCTCCAGGACGGCGAACGGAATTCCCGTTCCCGTGTCCGATACCTGAAGTCGCGCGTACGGTCCCGGCGCCAGCTCCGAGTCCCCGGCAACGTCGGACTCCTGGAGCCGCACCTGGTCCGTGCGGATCCGGATCTCCCCCGCACCCTGGATCGCGTCGCGCGCGTTCACCACGAGGTTGACGAGCACCTGCTCGAGCTGGACCGGATCGATTCGCACGTATCCGATCGAGTCGTCCAGCTCCAGGACGAGCTGGATGCTGTCCCCCGCCAGGCGCTGCGCCATGTCCTCCAGATCCCGCACGGCCGCGTTCAGGTCCACGATCCTCGGCTGCGTGGTGGCCCGCCGGCTGAACGTGAGGAGCTGGCGCGTCAGCGCGGCCGCGCGCTCGCCCCCCTTGCGGATCTCCTCGAGCGCGGGGCGCGACCGGTCTCCGGTGGGAGTCCTGCCGAGGAGGAGATCGGCATACCCGAGAATCGCGGTCAGGATGTTGTTGAAGTCGTGGGCGACGCCCCCCGCGAGCTGGCCGACCGCCTCCATCTTCTGCGCGTGGCGGAGCTGCTCCTCCAGCTGGATGCGGTCCGTCACGTCGGTCTCGATCCCGTCGATCATGATGACGCCGTCCTTCTCGTGCCTCGAGGTGAGGCGGGACCGGTGCCACCGCCAGATGCCGCGCGAGGACTCGTACCGCACCTCGATCGTCGCGGGCTGCAGCTTCAGGAGCTTCGTCATCGCGGGACGCACGATGTTCTGCACGTCCTCGGGATGGACGCGATTCACCCAGAATTGCGGGTCGTGCTGGAGCTCCTCGTACGGTCGGCCGTAGAGCGCCTCGGCGCCGCGAGACACGTACTCGTAGCGAAGGAACGTTCCGTCGGGCGCCACCGACAGCGTGAAGAGAGCCGTGTCCAGGTTCCGCGCGATCGTCGCTTCACGCTCGAGCGCCTGGCGGATCTCCTCCTGGGCACGCTCTCGCTCGGTCACGTCGCGGAAGCTCCAGACCCTCCCCACGATCTCCTTCCCGATCCGCTGGGGGAGGGAATAGCGCTCGAACACGCGGCCGTCCCGGAACCGGAGCGTGTCGAAGCTCTCCGCCTCGGGCGTGGCGTAGAGCTTCCGCACCTTCGACAGGAACTGCTCGGGCTCGGCGAGCTGGGCGAGGACGAACTCGAGCGCCCGGGCGTCGTCGCGGGCATGGAGCACTTCCGCCGGGATCTCCCACATGCGCGCGAACCGCTCGTTGAAGCGGACGATCTTCCCTTCGAGGTCCACGATGAGGAGTCCGTCGGCCGTCGACTCGAACGCGGCCTCGAGGAGCGAGATCGCGTGCTGCCGCTCCCGCTCGACTCGGTGGCGCGCGGTGATGTCGCGGATGATGCCGAACCCCTCGACGAAGGCGCCGTTCGCGTCCAGGATCGGATGCGTGCTCACGAGCATCCGGACCTCCCCGCCGTCGGGCCGGCGGAACGTGGTCTCCAACCGGACCGGCTGCCCCCCGAGCCCCTTCTGGAAGGCTCCCTCCGCCGCGTCCCGGTTGCCCGCGTCCAGGAAGTCGCGGAACGAGCGGCCGACGATCTGATCCGCGGGAACGCCCAGGATCTCGGCCATCGCGCGGTTCACCTCGGTGGTCACGCCCCGAGGATCGACACGCCACATGCCCTCGGGGGAGTTCTCCATCAGCGAGCGGATGTAGCCGAGCCCGGCGTCGGGCACGCGAGATCCTTCACGGCGGAGCATGCGATGACGGGCGAGGAGCAGCGCGACGATGCCGAGGCCGAGGAGCGCAGGAAGCATCAGAAGCCAGAACTGCACCGTCACCTCCCGTGGGAGGAGCGGACGACGTCAGGGAGCGGACGACGCCTGTGGACCGGATGCCCGGAGCATACCGCTCCGGCTCCCCGCGCTCAACCGCGCCGCTTCAGCCTTCCGTCGAAGTGGCCCGCGACTGGAGGCCCGGCGTCGGCGGAGCCGGTGTGGACCCGAATCCTTCGCGCCTCGCGCGCTCTTCCTGGAGCACGTTCATGTTCATCACCTTGAACTCGATCCGCCGGTTCCGCCGGCGATTCGCCTCGCTGGTGTTGGGCACGAGCGGCTCGGTGTCCCCGTAGCCCGTGATCCAGAAGTTCTTCTGGTCGAGGGTCGGGTGCGCGCGGACCAGGTACTGGAGGACGGCTCTCACGCGCATGGTCGAGAGCGGCACGCGGTAGCCGGGCTCGACGGAGTTGTCCACGTGCGACGCGATCTCGACCTTGGCCATCGGCCACTGGAGGAGCGCCACCGCCACGGAGTCGAGCCGCGCCTGCCCCGCGGGCGCGAGCGCGGTCGTGTCGGGGAGGAACTCGAGATCGGTGAGACGGATGAGCCATTCCTGGACGAGCAGGCGCTCGTACTTCGTGAGCTCGATGGGGCACCCGCCCGCGTTGACGAGCGATCCCGACGGCGTGGCGGGGCAGACATCGACCCCGTCCGCGATCCCGTCCCTGTCGGCGTCGACAGGGCATCCCGTCGTGTCCACGACCGCCCCCGAAGGCGTGTCGGGGCACTTGTCGGGGCCGTCGGAGACCTTGTCGCCGTCCGTGTCGAGCCCGCAGCCCTGCGCGTCCACGACGACGCCCACGGCCGTGGAATCGCAGCGGTCGATCCCGTCGGCCACGCCGTCCGTGTCGGAGTCGATCGCGACGCCGGCGAGATCGACCTTGGCGCCGAGCGGGGTCGCCGGGCTCTTGTCGAGTCCGTCGAAGACTCCGTCCTTGTCGGTGTCGAGCGGCGTCCCGGTGGCGTCCACGACCGCTCCCGCGGGCGTCGCGGGGCTCTTGTCCTGCTTGTCGGGCACGCCGTCCGTGTCGGTGTCGCGGGGACGGCCGAGCCAGAACGCCGAGACGGCGCCGGTGATCTGGAACGTGTTCACGCGCGTGTCCCGGCCCGCTCCGTCCTCCTGCTCGAACGAGACATTGCTCCCGTCGAGTCGGAAGCCGAGCCGCTCGCCGATCCGGAAGTTCATGCCCGCGCCAAGGTGATACGCGCCGAAGCTCTTCGATCCCCCGGTCGGGTCGTCCGTGCTCACCGAGCCGAGGCCCAGGTAGAGATAGGGAAGGCTCCAGCGAAAGCGGTCGGGCGTCACGATGACGCCGGCGCCGAAGTGGGTGAACGATCCGTCGCCCGTGAGGGGCTGTTCCCATTCGGGGGCGGCCGTGAGGAAGGTCCCCTGGACGCCGACCCACCGGTTCAGGAACCCCGCCGCCGTGAGGTTCAGCCCCGGACCATCCTTCAACGCTTGCTCGGGATCATAGAAGGAAGCCGAGGGTCCCAGCGAAACCCAAAGGCGCTCTTCCACCGCGTGGGCGTTCGGGGCGAGGGCGAGCAGGGAGACGAGGGCGAGGACGGACCGACATACGGCGCGAGCCGTGGGTGAAGCCATGGAGATCCTCCGGAGACCGACCTTTGGGGAAGGAAACCGGCGGAGTCTGGAGCTTTTTCTCCCCTATGTCAACATTCTGCTATACTTTCAGCCTGTTCGAAGCCGCCCCCTCGCGGGGGCGCTCGTGTAGGGCTCGGGGACGAAGGGCATGCTGGAGGAGCGCCTCGAACAGGATATGAAGTCGGCGTTGAAAGCCGGCGACGCGGCGCGTCTCTCCACACTCCGCATGATGCGCAGCCAGCTCCTCCTCGAGCGAAAGAAGTCGGCCTCGAAGACGTCGCTCTCCGACGACGAAGTGATCGCCGTGATCGGCGCGTATGCGAAGAAGCTGCGCGAGACGGCGGCGGAATACGAGAAGCTCGGCAGGCCCGCCGAGGCCGAAACGATCCGTGGTGAGGTCAAGCTGGTGCAGGAGTATCTTCCCGCCCAGCTCACGGAGGACGAAGCCCGCGAGCTGGTTCGACAGGTGCTCGCGGAGCACCAGATCACGTCCATGAAGGACTTCGGGCGCGCCATGAAGGAAGTGCAGGCCCGCGCCAAGGGAAGGGCCGACGGAAAGTTCCTGAGCGAGCTGGTTCGCGCGTCGCTCGCCTGACGCGCCCCGCCGCACACGCAGGACCCGGTCAGCCCCGGAATTCCAACCCAGATAGGGACTCGACTCACATCATGATTCCATCCAATCGCAGGAAAGGTCCTCGCGCGGGCGGCGGCGCATCGCACGGGGGAGGTCAGGGTTCACGGTACGGACAGGGCTCGGGACCACGCTCCGGCCAGGGATCGCGTCCCTCGCAGGGAGGGCCCGGGGGGAAAGGGCCCCGGGCTGGAGGCCACCGGAAGGGTGGCGGCGGATTCCGTCCGGCCGCCGGGTCGCGCTACGACCGTCCTCGAGGAGGAGCCGGCGGACCGCGTCCCGGGGCGGGGCGCCCCGGCCGAGGGCCGCGTCCCGCGGGGCCCGCGCCGGTGAAGGAGCATCCGCAGTACGGCACCCAGATCCCCCCCGAGGAGCTCGCGCTCATGCGAGAGCTTGCGGAGGAGACGCAGCGCGGCCGTGATCCCTATGGCGCGAGGCGGCCGATGGTGGGGCCGGGGCCCAGGGCCCACGGGCAGGGGCCCAGGCGCGAGCCGGGCGGCCGGTACGGCGAGCGCGGACCGTCCCCGCGCGGAGGGGGCTACCGCGATCGCGAGCAGGGGTACTCGGGGCGCACGGATCGCGCTCCTCGTCCTCGCCATGAGCGCGCCTACGGCGATCGCCCCGTACGGCACGAGCGTCAGGAGCGGTTCGACCGGCCAGAGCCTCACGCCGAGCACCCGCCAGGAGCCGAGCACCAGCCTCGCACGCAGCACCGGGATCGTTTCGAGCGCCAGGATCGTCCCGATCGCGGCCAAGCGCAGCGTCCGCACCGGGACCGCAGGAAGCCGTTCCGCACGGGCGTCCAGAGTGCCGGCGAGGGCCCTCCGCGTCCCGTCCCCGCTCCCGATCAGCCCGCGCTCGGCAAGCTCCGCTCGCTCCTCTCCGGATACCAGGCGACCGCCGCCGTGCTGGCGGCGTACTCGCTCGGCGTCTTTCGCCAGCTCCACCAGCGCCCGCAGATCCTCGGAGATCTCGCGCGCCACACGGGGACCGACACGCGCGGCATGGATGCGCTGCTCGAGGCGCTCGTGGGACTCGGGCTCGTGCACAAGCACGGCGCGACGTACGTGCTTCCGCGTGATGTCGCGCCGTATCTCGTACCGGGCGTCGACGGCGACGCGACGGGGCTCGTCGAGATGACGTCCGACCTCTACATGGCGTGGATGGATCTGGCGCGCGGACTGCGCGAGGGCGCGCCGCGCTACAGGCTCTCCAGCGAGGCGCTCCTCGCCGGCGATCCCGAGCGCGTCCGCCGCTACATCCGGAGCACGCACACGACCGGTCGCGAGGCGGCGCGCCGTCTCGCCGACATGGCGCCGCTCCTTCCCGGATCGACGCTTCTGGACGTGGGAGGCGGCTCCGGCATCTTCGCGGCCGAGTACGCGCGCCGGACGCCCGACCTCAAGGCGATCCTCTTCGATCTCGCGCCGACGCTCGAGGTCGCCCGCGAGATCCTCCGTCACGAGGATGCGGAGGACCTGGTGGAGTACGTGTCCGGCGACTATCGCCACGACGCCTATCCGGCTCCGGTCGACACGATCCTCCTCTCGAACGTGCTCCAGACCGAGAGCGAGGAGAACGCGGTCGAGATCCTGCGCCGCTGCCGCGAGGCGCTCCGTCCGGGAGGGACGCTGCTCGTGCACGGCTCCATGGGAGACGGCGGCTCCGTGCCGGAGCCTCCGCTCGCGCTCGCGTCGCTCTTCTTCTACGTGCTCTTCGACGAAGGGCGCGCGTGGAGCATCGAGCGCGTGTCGGGCTGGCTCGCGCAGGAGGGATTCGGCGTGCGGTCGGGGCGCCCGCTCGGCGCGCCGTTCCACACGCGGCTGCTCGTCGCCTCGCGCCTCGAGTAGCGTGCCGGAGCTTCCGTTCCTCGAGGTTCTCGCCGAGAACCTCGCGGCGCACGTCTCCGGGCGCAGGATCGAGGGCATCGACATTCGGCAGCCGGCGCTCCTGCGCCAGGCCGTACCGGCGCCGGAGAGCTTCGAGGGCGAGTACCTGAGCCTTCCCTCACGGGTGGGGAAGTACCTCGTCTTCGAGACGGAGTCCCGCCGCGCCATCGTGATCCACCTGATGCGGCTGGGGAGGCTCCAGGTGGGTCGCGCCAGGCAGCCCTCCGCTGCGAGTCCCGCGTCCGGCTCCCAGGCTCGCGCCCGCGCGCTCGCCAAGAACGTCTCCGCGCGCTTCCGTTTCGACGATGGGAGCGAGCTGCGTCTCGTGGAGCACGGCACGGAGAAGAAGGCGCGGCTCATCCTCGCGGACGACCTCGATCAGGTCGAGGAGCTGACGCGGCTCGGTCCCGACCCGCTGCGCGGCGAGCTGACGCTCGAGCGCTTTCGCGACGCGGCGCGCGCGGCGCCACGGCAGCTCAAGAGCTTCCTCGTCGATCCGTCCGCGATCTCCGGAATCGGGAACGGCCTCGCGGACGAGATCCTGTACGAGGCGCGACTGTCGCCGCTCCAGCGCACCGATCATGTGGACGACGAGGATCTCGGGCGCCTGCACGCCGCGGTGGGCGAGGTGATCGAGCGGCAGCTCGCGCTCCTTCGGGAGAGCGCGGCGGGCTCGCTCCCCCAGAAGGAACCGGTCGGGCACTACACGGTTCATGACCACAAAGGCGAGCCCTGCCCCCGCTGCGGAACGCCGATCGCGTGGATCTCCTACGCGGACCGCGACACGTTCTACTGTCCCGGGTGCCAGACCGGAGGCGTCCCGCTGAAGGATCGCCGGCTTTCGAAGTTGTTGAAATGAAATGGGATGTCTCGCGCTGTCACGCTTGCTCTGCCGCGGGCGCCGGATGGTCAGAATCCGGCCGCGCGTGCCGATACTACGAAGGAACCGTTGCGTGACGGCCCGTACGGGCATACCGTCAGAGTAACGGTCACCATGCGGGAACAGGCTCGTACCTCGGAGTGACATGAACCGGAAACGCCCGATCTCGATCGTCCTCCTCGCGGCGCTCCTCCTCGCGCAGGCGCTCCCCGCGCGCGCGGGAGCGATGCTCTGCCCGATGAAGGCCGAGGCGCGCGGCGCCCAGGTCTCCTGCAAGGGCTGCGACGAGACGACCCCGTCGGCGGAACACGGGCTCCTTCGGTCGCGCGGCTGCTGCCACATGACCCAGGGAGCGGCTGCCGATGCGACTCCGGTCGTCCTCTCGACGCGCCGGCTCGCGCCGGCTCCTCAGGATCTCCTCGCGGCCCCGGTGCCGCTCCTCGCGTCCGCGACGCCGGACGGTTTCGTGCGCGCGATCGCGTGGTCCGCTGCGCCCGGCGTGACGCTCCTCGCCTCGACGACTCGCACCACCATCCTCCGGAACTGATCCACACCTCCCGGTAGCCTCGACCCTCGCCTGACGGAGAGGTCTTCCGGCAAGCGCGTCCGGTGACCCGTTCCGTTTCACGCCGCGCACGCGGCTCGCACATCGCCACACCGGAGGTATGGCTCCATGAACGCTTCCCGCTTTGGACGGCCCGCGGCCGCGCGGCTCGCGCTCGCGCTCGCTCTCGCGACAGGCGCGGCTTCGTCGGCGGCGGCGCAAGAGGCGTCCGCGGGCGCCTCCGGCGCGCGCGCCTCGTCGCTCGATTCCCTGCTCGCCGCGCCGGCCATGACCCCCGACCTGCTCGAACGCGCCGTCCTGCAGCGGAACCCGTCCCTCGCGGCCATGGCCGCGGCCCGGCGCGAGGCGGAAGCGCGCGCGGACCGCGCGGGTGCGCTCATGAACCCGATGGTCGACGTGATGGTCGCGCCCCGGGTGCTGGGCAATGACGAGTTCATGGCGCCCGGATATGTGGTCGACTTCCGTCAGAACTTCCCGGTCTTCGGCGAGCGCGGCCTCGAGGGACGGGCGGCCCGCGCGGAGGCGAGGGCGGTGGGCGAGGAGCTCCGGGAGACGCGCCTCGACCTTCTCCGCGACGCGCGGCGGCTCTACTACGAGTACTACCTGGCCGAGCGGGGCCTCGAGGTGAACGCGGAGCTGAAGAGCCTCCTCGACCAGTTCCGGTCCGTGGCCCTCCAGAAGTATGCGGCCGGCATCGTGGGGCGCGAGGACGCGCTTCAAGCCGAGATGGAGCTGGCCATGCTCGACCACCAGGTGGTGGTGCTGCGGCGCGAGCGCCGCATCGTGCGCTCGCGGCTGAACGCGCTCCTCCATCGCTCCCC
>DASTBC010000022.1 GCA_035712245.1 Candidatus Eisenbacteria bacterium | reverse complement strand
GAGCCGGCGACGGCCGCTGCGGGCGGAGGGCACCATGGCTAGCGTCTGCCGCTCCAACGCGCGGGTCGGCGGGCTAACGCTCATGCTGGCGACGCTGTCGTTCCTGATGCTGTCGCTTCCCACCGTCCCACGGGTCGCGCGTGCCGTGGCGACCGGCCCCGCGGAAGCCCCAGCGCGCGCGGACGCGAACCTGATCCGGGGCGCGCGCGTGCTCGCCCCGGATCACTTCCGCCTGGTGCTGGCGGAGCCGGTCGCGAACGTGACGCCCGCGAACTTCCGGCTCTCCGAGTTCCGCGCGCCCGACGTCCCGATCGAGATTCGGGAGGCGAGACTCGAGCCCGGGAACCGGATCCTCCTGAAGGTGGGGGAGCGTCTGGACCCCTCGGGCGCGTACCGGATCGAGATCCTGCGCCCGGCGGCTTCCCGGGACGTCCGCCCCGCGCCCTGGGCGCTCCTCTTCACGGTCGTCCTCTCGGCGGCGCTCATCAACAACTTCGTCTTCACGCGCTACCTGGGGCTCTGCATCTTCTTCGGCGTCTCGAAGAACCGCGACACGGCCGTCGGGATGGGCTTCACGTTCGCGCTCGTCATGGTCCTGAGCGCGATGCTCTCGTGGGCGCTCTACACCTTCGTCATGGGTCCTCTCGAGCTGCGCTTCCTCCAGATCATCATCTTCATCGGCGTGGTGGCCTTCCTCGTCCAGGCGCTCGACACGATCTTGAAGAAGACGCACCGCTCGCTCCACCGGCGGTTCGGCGTGTACCTCATGCTCATCACGACGAACTGCATCATCCTGGCGGTGCCGCTCCTGAACGCGTCCGCGAACGCGGGGCTCATGGAATCGTTCGGTCTCGCCCTCGGCTCGGGGGCCGGGTTCGCGCTCGCGATGTTCCTCATGTCCTGCGCGCGGGAGCGGGTGGAGCTGGCCCGCGTGCCCGCCGTCTTCCAGGGGCTTCCGATCGCCTTTGCGCTGGCCGGACTCTTCGCGCTCGCGTTCATGGGCTTCTCGGGGCTCACGTTCGTGCGGTGAGGCCATGACCGATTCGCTGCTCCAGACCGCCGTGTGGGGACTCGCGGTGTTCACCGCGCTGGGCGTGGTCTTCGGGGTGACGCTCGCGGCCGTGGCCCACCGCTTCCACGTGCCCGTGAACCCCCTGGTCGAGCGCGTGCGCGCCCATCTTCCGTCCGCCAACTGCGGGGCGTGCGGGTTCGCCGGGTGCCAGGCCTACGCCGAGGCCGTGGTCGAGCGCGCGGACGTGCCGCCGAACCTGTGCACGCCCGGCCGCACGGCCGCCGCGCAGGCGCTCGCCCGGCTCACGGGGAAGTCCATGGGCGAGGTGAAAGACCGCGTCGTCGTGATGCGCTGCACGGGAACGAGCGCTTACGCGCGCGAGGAGGCCGTGTATGCCGGGCTCGAGACCTGCGCCGCGGCGTCCATCGTGTTCGGCGGCCCCAAGGCCTGCAAGAACGGATGCCTCGGACTCGGCGACTGCGTGCGCGCGTGTCCCTTCGACGCGCTGTTCATCGGCGAGGACGGGATCGCGGTGGTGCGGCCGGAGGCGTGCACCGGCTGCGGCCTCTGCGTTCCAGCGTGCCCGAAGGATCTCTTCCAGTTCTATCCCCGCGTGCACCGGATCGAGCTCTCGTGCGTCGCCAAGGAGAAGCAGGCGATCGTGCGCGCGACGTGCATGGTCGGCTGCACGCTCTGCCGGAAGTGCGTCGCCAAGTGTCCCGCCGAGGCGGTCACGTGGGACGGCCGGACCATCCTCATCGATCACGGGCGGTGTCTCGCGTACGGGCCGAGCTGCAACGAGGCCTGCGTCGACATTTGCCCGAGCGTCATCCTGCACCGGGTCGGGCAGGCGCCGAGACCGGAGGCGGTCGTTCCGGCTCCGGCGGCCGCACCTCCGCCTACGGCGCCTGCGATCCCTTCACCCTCGAACGAGGTCACGACATGAGCGCCGTACGAGCTCCGGACGAAGCGCATCGGCAGCCCCCGCCGCGCGGCACGAGCCACTCCTCGCTCACCCTGGCTCTCGTGGGGAGCGGAGGAGACGGGGTCGCGCTGCTCGGCGACCTCCTCCTCCGCATGGCCGCACAGCTCGGGCTTCATGGGATGATGGTCCAGTCCTACGGTCCCCAGATTCGCGGTGGCGAGTCGGCGGTCATCCTGCGCGTCGCCGCGCGGGAGGTCGGGTACGAGGGAGATCGCACGGACGTGTTCGTCTGCTTCCGCCTCGCCGACCTGAGACGCTTCCAGGGAGCGGTGCGCCTGCACCGGGACAGCGTCGTGATCCTCGAGCAGTCGGACACGCAGGAGATGCCCGAGTGGATCGGCCGGTCCGAGCGCGAGACCTTCCGCTATCCGTTCGCGCGGTTCGAGAACGGGATCGAGGTCCCCGGGGATCCGAAGAACATGCTGGCGCTCGCGCTCGTCTGCAAGGTGCTCGGATGGCCGGCGGCGCTCGCGCGCGAGACCCTGGGACAGCGCTTCGGCCACCGGCCGGACGTGCTGGCGCGGAACCTCGCGGCGTTCGACCGCGCTCTCGGCGGCCCGTCGCCCTCGGAGGTGAGGATCGCCCCCGGAGAAGGAAAGGCGCTCTTCGCCGAGACCGGCAACGAGGCGATCGCGCGCGGCGCGATCGAGGCGGGCGTGAAGTTCTTCGCGGGATATCCCATCACGCCCTCGTCCGAGATCATGGAGACGCTCATGGACGAGCTTCCCGTCGCGGGCGGGCGCGTCGTCCAGGCCGAGGACGAGATCGCGGCGATCGGGATGGTGCTGGGCGCGAGCTTCGGCGGTGTTCCGTCGATGACCGCGACCAGCGGGCCCGGCCTCTCGCTCATGACCGAGATGGCGGGGCTCTCCAGCATGGCCGAGATCCCCGCCGTCATCGTCGACTGCCAGCGCGCGGGACCCGCCACCGGGATGCCCTCGCGCACCGAGCAATCCGACCTGAACCACGCGATCTACTCGGGACACGGCGACTTCCCGCGCGCGGTGCTCGGCGTCTTCGACGTGGTGCACGCGCGGGACGTGATGCATCGCGCCGTGCACCTCGCCGAGAAGTACCAGCTTCCCGTCTTCGTCCTCTCCGACGCGTACATCGCGCAGCGCCGGCAGATTCGCGGGCCGGTCGGGGAGCGCCCGCCGATCTCGCGGCGCGACCTCTGGAGCCCCGGCATGGGCCCCGCGCGATTCGATCTCTCCGGCGACCACGGCGTGACTCCCTTCCGCGTGCCGGGGACTCCCGACGGGACGTATCTCGCGGCGGGCATCGAGCACACGGAGGAGGGCTACCCCACGGCGGACGGCACGCTGCACCACCGCATGAACCGAAAGCGCTTCCAGAAGCTCGACGCCATCGCGGCGGAGACCCGCGAGTGGTTCCGCGTGCTGGGGCGCGCCGACGCGGCCAAGGGGCTCGTGGCGTGGGGAAGCCAGTACGGGCTCCTCGACGAGTGGGTGGGACGGCACGAGGACTACCGCGTGTTCCTTCCCGAGATCCTCCACCCGTTCCCGCTCGGGGCGTTCGAGGCCTGGCGGGAGCGACTCGGCTCCCTCGCGGTGCTCGAGATGAGCTACCAGGGCCAGCTCTACCGGTACCTCGCCGGGATCACGAACCTGAGCGGCGCGCGCTCGATCACGAGGAGCGGCGGCATGCCGCTCCAGATCGGCGAGCTCGAGCGGCTGCTCGAAGGGGAGGAACGATGAAAGCGAAGGACTTCCGTTCACCGCTCGAGCCGGTCTGGTGCACGGGGTGCGGCGACTTCGGCGTGCTCAAGGGTCTCACGCAGGCGCTGGCGGACCTCGAGATCCCGCCCGAGCGGCTCGCCGTGATCTCGGGCATCGGCTGCTCGAGCCGGCTCCCCGGGTACACACGCTCGTACGCGTTCAACTCGGTCCACGGCCGTGCGCTGCCGATCGCGACCGGGCTCAAGCTCTCCCGCCCGGAGATCACCACGCTCGTGGTGGGAGGCGACGGTGACGGATTCAGCATCGGGCTCGGCCATCTCCCGCACGCGATCCGCCGGAACGTGGACCTCACCTACGTCGTGCTCGACAACGGGATCTACGGCCTCACGAAGGGACAGTCGTCCCCGACCACCGAGGTCGACTTCAAGCGCGTCCGGGGACTGGCGGGTCCCGACGAGCGGCCGCTCAATCCGGTGCTCCTGGTCCTGAGCTCCGGGTGCGGCTACGTCGCGCGCACGCATGCGGGCATGCTGCCCCATCTGCGTCAGACGGTCCGCGACGCGATTCGATACCCCGGGTTCTCCTTCGTCCATGTGCTGGCCGGGTGCGTCACGTATCAGACGCCGGGCTACGCGCAAGAGATCTACCAGCGTTGCGACGAGGTGCCCGCCGAGTACGACCCCTCATCCTTCCAGGCCGCCATGACCGCCGCCTGCGCGGAGCGCTTCCAGCTCGGTGTCCTCTATCGCCGGGATCCCGGCGACGGACCGCTGGACGCGTCCGAGGCGCCCGGCCTCGCCGGCATCTGGCAACCCCGTCCCGCCCGCGTGTCGGAAGACGCGGCGCACGAGGAATGACGACGATGCGAGCGCCGATCCACGAGCCGCACAAGATCAAGACCGTCCGCCTGGTTTCCTTCCCGACCCACGAGGAGCGGAAGCGACACCTGGCGGACGCGCATTTCAACGTGTTCCATCTGACGCCCTCCCAGCTCAACTTCGACATGATGTCGTACGGCACGAGCGCGATGACCCAGGAGCAGATCGCGGGGCAGCTCATCGGGGACGAGGCGTACGCGGGGGCGCGGAACTTCGAGAACCTCTGCGCGGCCGTGCGGGAGGTCTTCGGCCACACGAACGTCTGTCCGATCCACAACCTGCTCGGGGGGATCCATCTCGTCCTCAAGGGCCTGGTGCCGGAAGGCTCCGGCGTCGTGACCAACTCGCAGACCGTCGCGGACCTCATGGTGGGCCG
>DASTBC010000021.1 GCA_035712245.1 Candidatus Eisenbacteria bacterium | reverse complement strand
GACGGCGCCTACGCGTTCACCGGCCGCTACTCGCGCATCGTGAGCGAGGGCTATCGCGAGCAGTCGTGGTCGCGGCTCTGGGCCTATCAGTTCTCCGCGGCGCGGCTCGATTCGTGGATGACGACGCGCTTGAACTTCTATGGCGGCCCCGAGCGGCTGCACCTCGCCTATTTCGCCGTCGACCGCTCGTTCCTCGATGGCCGGTATACCGGCGATCCCGACCGGGACCGGCGCTTCAATCCCCTCACGTGGCGCAACGAGACCGACAATTTCTTCGAGCCGCACTACGAGCTCCTCCAGGACGTGAAGCTCGCCGAGCGCGCGTCCTTGAGCTCGTCGATCTTCTACTTCCCGGGGAAGGGCTATTACGACGACCTTCCGTACGGGCCGCAGCTCTTCGCGGCGCGGCATCTTCCGGACTTCGCGGTGGCGTCGAACACGCAGTACCCGGCGGCGTACTACGCGGACACGACCGGGGCCGGTCCGTACACCGTCGTCGCTTCCGATCTCACGCAGCGGCTCTGGGCGAGGAACAAGCACTACGGCTGGGTCCCACGCGCGCGCTTCCGACACGACCGGGGGGAGCTGACCGTTGGGGGCGAGTGGCGCGAGCACGTCGGACGCCGATGGGGCGAGATCACCTGGGCCGCCGCCCTCGCGCCCGGGGTCCAGCCCAACTTCGTCTTCTACGATTACACGGGGCGCGTGAACGTGATGTCGGCGTTCGTGCAGGAGGCGTTCGATCTCCGGCCCGACCTCCGCCTGACCGGCAGCCTCCAGCTCCGCCGCACCCGGTACGCGATCGGGGACGACCGGTTCAACGACTACAACTTCGACCTCCACTACACGTCCCTGAACCCGCGCGTCGGTGTGAACTGGAACGCGAACGAACGGTGGAGCGTCTTCGGGAGCTACGCTCACGCCCAGGTCGAGCCCATCCTCGGCGAGATCTACCGCCCGGACGACCCGACGAGCGTGCCCCTCTTCCGGGTGGTCGACCCCGTGAACGACATCTACGAGGATCCGCTGATCGATCCCGAGAAGGTGAACGACTACGAGGCGGGGATCGGCTACCGGCGCGGCTCGTTCACGGCCAAGCTGAATGGCTTCTGGATGGACTTCCGGGACGAGATCGTCCCGCTGGGCCAGGTCGATCAGTTCGGCGTTCCGATCACCGGAAATGCCGCCCGCTCGACGCACCGCGGGGTGGAGCTGGAGTGGTTCGGCCGGCGCGGGCCGATCGAGCTGAGCGGGAACCTCACGTTGAGCGAGAACGTCTTCGACGAGTACCTCGAGTTCGTCGACTCCACGACCGTGAACGACTACAGCGGGAACTCGATCGCGGGCTTCCCGAACCGGCTCGCGAACGTCACCCTGGGCTATCGCCGGGGCGGCGTGTACGGAGGGCTCACCCTCGTCGAGACCGGGCGCCAGTACCTCGACAACACCGAGGACAACCGGAAGAACCCGTCTCTGGGTGAGACTCCCGGCTACCAGCACCGTTACATCGAGCAGCACGCCGTCCTGAACGGCCGCGTCTCCCTCGACCTGACCGGGCTCACGGGCTTCCGGCCCTTCGCCGCGAGCACGCTCGGGCTCGAGATCCACGCGCTGAATCTCACGGACTTGAAGTACGAGACCGCCGGGTACGTCTTCTTCGACGTGCCGTACTTCATCCCGGCGGCCGGCCGGAACGTGTTCGCGAGCCTCCGGGCGGAGTTCTGAGCGCGCTCGCCCCGGTCGACCTCGCCCTCATCGGGGCGTACTTCGCGTTCCTCGTCTTCGTCGCGTTCCGCTTCTTCGGGGTCGCGAAGAAGGAGACGGCCGAGTACCTGGTGATGGGGCGCCGGCTGGCGCTCCCGTCCTTCGTCGCGACGCTCGTCACCACCTGGTACGGCGGAATCCTCGGGGTCGGCGAGTTCACGTACCGCTACGGGATCTCGAACTGGCTCGTGTTCGGGGTGCCCTACTACGTGGGCGCGGCGCTCTTCGCGCTCTTCGTGGCCCATCACGCGCGGCGGAGCCGCCTCTACTCCGTCCCCGACCAGCTCGCCCTCGCGTACGGGCGGCCGGCCGGGCTGCTCGGGGCCGTCGTGATCCAGTTCATGTCGAGCCCGGCCTCGTACGTGCTCATGCTCGGCGTGCTCCTCCAGCTCATGTTCGGGTGGCCGTTCCCGGTGGCGCTCCTCGTCGGGACCGTGGTCGCGACCGGGTACTCGCTCCGCGGCGGGCTCCGATCGGTGGTTCGAGCCGACAACGTGCAGTTCGTCCTCATGTACGCGGGATTCCTGATCGCGCTGCCGTATCTCGCGTGGAAGTTCGGAGGGGCCGAGTTCCTCCGCGCCAACGTGCCGCCGACCCATTTCGTGTGGCACGGCGGGAATCCGCCCCAGTACGTCTTCGTCTGGTATCTGATCGCGCTCCAGACGCTGGTCGAGCCCACGTTCTACCAGCGCGCGTATGCCGCCCAGGACGAACGGGTCGCGAGGCGAGGTGTCCTCATCTCGATCGGGTTCTGGATGCTGTTCGACTTCCTCACCACCATGACGGGGCTCTATGCGCGCGCGTTGATGCCGGATCTCACGGACCCGGTCGCGGCGTTCCCGGCGCTCGCGGTCGAGTACCTGCCGCCGCTCCTGCGCGGGCTCTTCTACCTGGGCCTCCTCGCCACGGTGATGTCCACCGTGGACGGGTTCACGTTCATCGGAGGCGTGAACTTCGGCCGCGATCTCCTGTGGCGGTGGAGGCGAGAGCCGGACGAGTCGCGCGTGAACGGGTACGTGCAGGTCGGGTTCGTGGTCACCGCGGTGATCGCGCTCGTGCTCGCGATGTGGTTCCGCTCGGCGGTCGACATCTGGCATGACGTGGGTTCGGTGGGCGTCCCGGCGCTCCTCGTCCCGCTGCTCACGTCGTACCGGCCGGGGTGGCGCCTGTCGCCTCGCGCGGCGTGCATCGCGATCGCGGGGGGCGGCGGACTCGCCTTGATGCTCCTGATCTCGCGATACGCGGGGTGGACGGAGGGGTACCCGCTCGGGCTCGAACCGATCTACCCGGGGCTGGCGTTCAGTCTTGCGGTCTGGGGATTGGATCGGTGGGTCCGCCGCCGTGCCCCGGCGGAGGGGGGCGCCCCAACGGGGCACGGACCCCAGGAGTAATACCTACGGAAAAACCGACGGACACTCCTCGATTCGAGGGAACCCTGGGCTCCCGCCGGTGATCTAAATAGAAGAGAGGGGAGGGTTAACCTCCTAGGACCCAACGAGTTGGCCTTGGTCGCCTCCTAGCAGGGCGCTTCACGTGGGTCCGAACTCTCAGGAACCGATGAATCCGCCGACCGCAAGACGGCGGATCCCCTCCCCGCGGGCGGAGCCCCGCGGGGACTTTTTTTGCCGGCTGGCGTGGTCCAGCCACTTGCCCCGGGGCAAGAGATTATGTCAACTACACGCGCCCTCCTAAAACCGGAACACCGGGATCAGCGCCACGTACCAGCCACTGTGTCCGTCGATCCCCACGTCCACCGCGAACTCGACCTGCCGTGTCGCCGCGTAGTGCGAGCCAACGCCGTACGTGTAGCGGTACGCCGGGCCCTGATCGACCTGGAAGTTGAGCGTGCCGCCGTCGGGATCCTCGATGGTGCCGACCTGCGTACCGAAGGTGTTCCAGTCCGTGAGACTCGCCCATAAGCGGAACGGCCTCGTGCCGAGGCGGCCGTGCCAGCCGCTTCGGATGGACGAGACCACCACCTTGAAACGGTCGTCGAATCCCAGGTCGGCCTGCGCCATGTTGCCGTCGTAGGTGAGGAAGAAGGACCGATACCCGGCCGCGAGCGTGAGGCCGACGCCGCCGATGGAGCCCTCGAGCTGCGTCGGCAGCGTGACCCGGTGCTGGCGCGTGGGCCCACCCGGTACGAGCGGAGGAAGCGTGACGTCCATCGTTGTCTCGGCGTCGTTCCAGGCATATCCGACGATCGCGTAGACGTTGAGGAAGGGAAGGATCCACGCGTCGAGTTTGACGTTCACGTTGTCGACGATCGCGCGCGACTCCAGCTGCGCGAAGTCGCTGACCGAAGCGGGAGGCGCTCCGTTGCGCCCGACTCGAAGGTCGGTGATCTCGATATCGCGCACCAAGTGGTAGTAAACCAGGCCCACGCCGAAGGGGAGGGGCAGCTCGATCCCGCGGTTCTCGACCTCTTCCTTCAGGAGAGGCAGGAACGACGACCAGCGCGTGGAGTCCGCCGCCGACGCCCCGGACTTGCCTTCGTTCGGTCCTTGCGCCGCACCCGCTGGAGGCGCCAACAGCAGCAGGGATGCGGCGAAGAGCACCAAGCCCGCGCGCTTCACGATTCGAAACCCATGTCCGCGGCTCCGAGCGGGGTCTCGTTCGTGCCGAGGCGCATGGCTGAAGCGAGTCGCATGGATGGGCGAGTTTACGCGCGTCCGCCGGCCCTGTCAGTAGGCATGCCGCTCTCGTACAATGCGCGGATGGATCTTCATGCAGGCGATACGTGCTGACGCCTCTCCCGAGGCACGTGGTGCCAGCGGCTGGCGTGGCGTGCCTCTTGGTGCTCCTCCTGAGTCCCGTCCCCTCGACGGCGGAACCTCCCTCCCCCGATGTGATTCGACAGAACGAGGAGGATTTCGACTTCATGTGGTCGGAGATCGGATCCTCCTACGCCTACTTCGACGCTAGGAGAACGGACTGGGACAAGGTGAAACTCCTGTACCGCCCTCGGCTGAAGGATGTCGCGAGCCGGGAGGACTTCATCGGGATCCTCGAAAAGGTCCTGGAAGAGCTCTATGACCCCCACGCACATCTGAACACGAACACGGCCGCTTCGCCGAAGCTCATCCCCTCGGGCACGGACCTCTGGGCGGAGTGGGACGGAGATCGAGCCGTCATCACGCAAGTGCGCCCGGGGTCCCCCGCGGAGCGCGCGGGATTGAAGCCCGGGCTCGAGGTGCTCGGAATCGACGGAGCGGGAGTGCGAGAAGCGGTCGAACGGCGCTTACCCCGAGCCCTTCGCGCACCGGATCCGCACGCGAAGGATTGGGCGCTTCGCGCGGCGCTCGCGGGGCGGCGAGGCGAGTCGCGGCGCATCCTCGCTCAGACCGGCAGAACCCGTGGCGAGTACGTGCTTCAGGATCCGACCCAGGATCCCGCGGCGGCCACCAAGGACGATCGGCCGCTCCACCACCACCGCCTTTCTCCCGACGAAGCGGACATCGGCTACATCCGCATTCACAACTCGCTCGGTTCTCTGGACCTGCTGAGGGCCTTCGACGCGGCGCTCGCGGATCTCGAGAACACATCGGGGCTGATCCTGGACCTGCGCGATACTCCCGGCGGGGGAAACACGACGGTGGCCCGAGGCATCATGGGCCGCTTCCTCGAGCGCGAGGGCGTCTATCAGAAGCACGGCCTTCCCGAAGAAGAGCGGGGGACCGGCGTGAAGCGCAGCTGGATGGAGATCGTCTCCCCGCGTGGCGAACGCCCCTACAGGGCGCCGGTCGTGGTGCTGGTCGACCACTGGACGGGAAGCATGGGGGAGGGGATCGCGATTGGAATGGACGGACTGAAGCGAGCGACCGTGGTCGGCACCCGGATGGCGGGACTGCTGGGCGCGACGCATCAGTTCGCGCTTCCGCACTCGGGCATCGGCGTGAGTGTTCCCGCGGAGAAACTGTTCCACGTGAACGGGACCCCGCGCGAGGATTACGTTCCACCGGTGGCGGTCGATCTGCAGAAATCGGATTACCAGAAGGCCCGGGACCCCATCCTGGACGCCGGCCTGGATACGATGCGCTCCCTCCTCAAGCCCAAGACATCGAAGTGACCGCGACCGCAATGCCCCTCCGGCCGGCCGCGATGTGGGCGCTTCTGGCGGCGCTCCTCGCCACGGTGTTCACGCTCGCCACCTACCCCAACATCCCTCCCGCGAGCGATCTCTGGGATTACTCCCAGGAAGCGCGGCAGCTCGGTCGCGGCGAGGGGTTCACGTCGCTCTACACGTATCCCGTTCACCTGGGCCAGGACGAGCCGCCGTTTCCGGTGCGATGGCGGATGCCGCTCTACGCAGCGCTCGGCGCCGGCCTCTGGTGGCTCGGCGTGCCGCTCCCCGCGGGGTACTTCCTGATCGCGATCCTCGCGCACGCGATCCTGGTCGCGCTGGTCTTCCTTCTCACCGCGCACCTCCACTCCGTCTGGGCCGCGAGCCTCGCGGCCGCCGCGGCGATCGCGTCGCCGCTCCTCCTCGACCCGTACAGCGCGGGTTTGAGTCAGGTGCCGGCGGCGGCGCTGGGGGTGGGCGTGTGGCTCCTGCTCCTGCGGGGCCGCGGGAGCGTCTCCGCGGTGGCCGCCGCCGTTCTCGCCGCGACCGCGTGGTACCTCCGCAGCGAGTCGCTCGTCATGGCACCGCTCTGGATCTGGGCCGCCGCGCGAGGCGGCCGCGCGCGTCGCGGCGTGGCCTTTACCGCCGCGTACGCCGCGATCTGCATCCCCTGGCTCTTCGTCTACCGCGCGCTCGCCGGAACGGCTGCCCCGATTCAGGGAAACCCGATGCTCCTCTATACGCCCGAGTTCCCCGGGTACTCCTCGTCACGCACGTACGGGGAAATCATGCCCGGGATCCTCGAGTATCTCCTTGCGCACCCGCTCGCGTTCGCGTGGAGGTTCGTGAAGGACCTCATGGGATACGGAGTCGATCTTCTGTGGGGACTCGGGCCCATCGCGGTGGGACTCGGGATCGCGGGGCTTCTGCTGCGCGAGCCGAAGGAGCGCTGGGGCTCGCTACGTCCCGCGATGCCGCTCCTGATCGCGGCGGCGGTTCAGGTGGCCGCGTTCTCCGCGCTCGAGCGGAGTCCGCGCTTCCTCGTCCCCGCCGTGCCACTCGTCTGCGCGGCGCTCGGCATCGCGGCCGCGCCCTCGCTCGACCGGATCTGCGGCCGCCGGCGCGTGATCGCGCTGTTCGCGATCCTCATCGTCGAGCGCTGCGTGATGCTCGGGTTCGAGACGCGTCAGGCCGCGCGGCGGTTCCCTCCGCTTCCTCCGACGTTCGCGGCGGAGCTGCGGGAAGAGCTGGCGCGTGTCGGCGCTCTACGCCACGACGGGCGGCGGCATCTCATCTGGACCGACTCTCCCGACTGGATCGCGTGGCATCTGGATCATCCGGCGCTCCTCCTCCCCCTCTGGAGACAGAAGGAACGCGTCGCGGGCGACCATCCGGTGCGTGCCATCGTACTGACGCGCGAGGCGCCGGCGCGCAATGCCGCGGACGGCGAG
>DASTBC010000020.1 GCA_035712245.1 Candidatus Eisenbacteria bacterium | reverse complement strand
CACCAATGTTTTTTCGGGCGTGCCAAGCGGTGCCCAACCAAACGAAACGTGTACCGAGGAAATTACTTCCACGATCGAACTGGCGCCGGGCCAATGCAAATGGGTGACTCAACGATTCGCCAACGAAGCCGAAGCACCCGGCCGTCCGTGTGATTCAGCGTGTTGCAAAGCTAACCAGCAGAACCCCGGCACCGAAGTATGGAAGAATTGCAACACCCACCTCGAGCCGTCTAATCCCGTTGACCCGCCGTCTGGGGACTGCACGAAGATCCTCGATGCGACCGTCAAGGTCATTGGGTGGATTAACCCCAATGGTCGGCCCACGTGGCAGGCAGTCGCGGGCCAACCAACGATTGCGGCGATTACCAACGGCGTGGTGACGGTTGGCGCCGAGACCAACCAGTGCCAAGTATTCAATTTTTGCAACTCGCAGGACCCGCACTTTAAGCAGTGGGACATTGGAACCTGCGACCCTCGCCTGTGAGCGGCTGATTCGATCGGCAGAACACGGGCCCCGTCCTCGCGGCGGGGCCTTTCGTTTTGGTGGCGCAAGGGCGATGACTTAGGGGCAGAAGCCCTAGGAACGTCGATCGCACCTAGGGCATGCTTCGCTTGTCCCTCTTAGGCTCCCAGGGAATCACAGGCGGAGGAGGTAGCAGGCGGAGCGGGACGCCGAGGCTTTCGAAGTTCCGCATGGCCAGGAGGACATAGCTACCCATGGAGACGTGGTAGAACTTGGCGCGCTCCTTCATGCGTCGCAGCTCGTGGTCCGGTATACGTATAGAATGGTCCCAGGGCGTCCCATCTAGTACCGCAATGTACCCTAGCCATAGCCTCCAGGCTCTTCGAGATTACGCAACTGCGGTGCCCGTAGCGGTGCCCGAACTATCGGACAGCACGGGGAACTATCGGGCGGGATCGACTACCGGGAAGGCGCGATGGTGGGGGATTCGCACCGACTTGCACGGATGGGTGCTGATGGTCCCGGGTAGCGACTAGGACTCAAATTCCCGTGGGAGCAATCCCGTGGGGGTTCGATTCCCCCCTCCGGCACCACGTCAGCAGCACCACGTTCGACGGCGAAAGTCCCGAACGTAGCGGAAACTTGGCAGAGGCCTCCCGCATTCACCGGGCCCCAACCGCCCTCGGATCTTCCGATCCGTTTGACCCGAGATCTGCGCGTTTCGTGGTAGATCCCCGACTGCTCCTACAGGAGACGGACCATGAGACGCCACCTGAGCCTTTGCATCGCGATCGTCTTCGCCGCAGCCGGCGCCTTGCCGGTGAGCCATGCCCACGCCTCGTACCCCCGCCCGGCGCTCCGCGCCCCGGCTGCCCAGGTCGATGTCGGTCCGTACGTTATGTCCTGGACGGGGGCCATTCGGAACTTCGCGATCGGCGATTGGACGGGGGATGGGCGGCCCGACCTCATGACCAATCTCACGGTGCCGGGGGAAGCGGCGGCCGTGATGTTCCAGGAGAACGTCATGGCGACGGGGAGCCCCCAGCTCTTCCGCCAGGTGGGCCCGCCCGTGGGTTTCGACCCTCCGTTCAACCTCGACCTCGTCGCGATCGGCGACTTGAATGGGGACGGTCGAGGGGACCTCGTGATGGTCGCGGGCGGTGACCCCACGGTAACCGTCCAGCTCTCGACGCCGGCTGGAGGGCTCGGGTCTCCGGCCTCGTTCACGATCCCCAATTCCGACTTCATCACGAACGGCCCTTGGATCGAGGACCTGGACGCCGACGGGGATCTGGACATTCTCGTCTCCGCCGTCCATGGCCTCGCGCCGGACTCCTTCGGAATCCTGAAGAACGCCGGGAACGGGACGCTGTCGCTGGGGCCATGGTTCACGATCGCCACCAGTGGGCACATCGAATGCATCGGAGATCTCAACCAGGATGGCAAGCCGGACCTCGTGGCCGCGGTGACCTCGGAGGACAGGATCTACGTGTACCGGACGACGGGCGCTCCACTCGATTACGTGGTGTCCGCTGTCGAGGCGTTACCCGGACTCGCGTCTCGCATCGCGAAGGCCGATGCGGATGACCTTCCGGACTTGGTCGTCCTGGGTGTCAATCAGCTCGAACTGCATCACGGATTGCCCGGAGGGCTCTTCGACGGAGCGTCCGATCTCGTGCCGCTCGCTCCGGGTTCCAGCCTGAGGACCATGGACGCGGGAGACCTGAGTGGCGACTCGCGGAGCGAGGTCGTCGTGGCCTACTCGGATCTGGACAACGACAACCCGCACGCCAACGTCGAGGTCGTCGATCTGAGCGCTCCGCTGGCGCCGCACGTCTTCCTCTCCGCGGGACACTCGCCCTATGGAGTTCAGATCGCGCACCTCGACCGGGACGACATCGCCGATCTCGTCGTGCGTCTCACGGGCGAGGAAACACGCAACCTGGCGATCCTTCTGGGCCCGATCGGGCAGGACAGAGGCGTGGAAGTGCCGATGGGCCTCGGCGCGTCCTATCAGGAGCTCGGGACTCCTTGCGTCGGGGACTTCAACCGCGATGGCGCGCCGGACATCGCCGCGCCGGCCGGGACGACGACGACGATCTTCCTCGGAAACGGCGCCGGTGGATTTCCGACCTCCACTGCGACGGACGCGAGAAACGGTGACCGCCTGTTCACGTGCGACCTGAACCGCGACGGAATGCTCGACCTCCTGCGCTCGGAACGATCGACGACGTCGGTCTACTGGCAACCCGGGAACGGGAACGGAACCTTCGGCACGGCGTTTCTCATCGCGAACACCGATCCGACCATCCCGCGCCACCCGATCGCGGACCTGAATGGCGACGGCAAGGACGATCTCATCATGTTCGAGCCGAACGGCATTTCGATCCTGGCCGGGAACGGGAACGGAGGGATCGCGGCGGGGTATGCGCCAGTCCTGACAGGGGCGACGCCTCGGGACGCGGTCGCGGTCGATATGGATCGCGACGGCGATCTCGACCTGGCGGTGGCCACGGACGACGGCGTCAGGCTCTTCCGGAACGATGGCGTCCCCGCGTTCACGTTCATGGGAACGTCCGCGGGGAATCGCGCCTACACGGCGATCGCGACGGGGGACTTGAACCGGGACGGTCGGCCCGATCTCGTCGCGCACGAACGGATCTCGGGGACCTGGCAACGGCCCGACTTCGGGATCACGGTGCTTGGGTACGACGGGGCCTGGACGCTGATCTCGATGCGCTTCGTGGGAGCCGCCGAGCGTGAGGGCATCATGCTCGAAGTCTGGGACGTGAACCGGGACGGCCTTCCCGACATCGTGTCGTCGGAGGTGAACAACCTGTACGCCGCCAACGCTCCGGTGACCACGAGCGTCTATCTGCAGAAGTCTCCGGATGGGTATTCCCCTCGCCTCAGCTACCTCCAGGGCTCGATCTGGTCGAACAGCAGCTCACCGCTCTCGGGTGGCGGGTTCACGACCGTCGCGGACGCGGACGGGGACGGCCAGCGGGACATCGTCGGGCTCGTGTCGGAAGCGACGGCCCCGTACGTCTCGATCGCGCAAGGGAACGCATTCCCCGGAGGATGGGGGCCAGGTGGGCAGATGGACATCCCCGTCGCGGGGCAACCGATGGCGATGGCGAGCGGCGACATGGATCGGGACGGCATTCCGGACCTCGTCACGGCGAACTACGTGGACGGCTCGGTCTCGTTCCTTCGTGGGAACGGAAACGGCACGTTCCAGTCGCCCCAACCATTCACGGACCCGAGGCTCGCGGGCGTCACCGGACTCACCCTTGCGGACATGAACCGGGACGGAGCTCTCGACGTGGTTGCGGTCGGGGGACCGATTTGCGTGATCTTGGGAAACGGTGGGGGAGCCTTCAACACGTTCGGTTTCACTGCGCTCGTCGAGTACCCCGGAGGCTCGGGGCTCAACGACGTCGAGACCGCGGACATGAACCGGGACGGGTATCCGGACATCATCGCGTCCTCGTACTTCAACTCCCAGGTGATCTGCCACATGACGGGACCCAGCGGGTTCACGACCACGATCAGCTCGTTGCCCGGATACAACAGTGGGATCGAGGTGGCGGACATGAACCGGGATGGGCTCTTGGACATCGTGATCGTCAACAACGCGAGCGGACCGATCGTCTTCCGCGCGCTCCGCATCGCGGAGGGCAACGGGGACGGCACCTTCCAGGGCAATGTCGGCCTCGCCTGGTCCTGGCCCAGCACGGCGGTGCAGTTCGCCTTCGGGATCGCCGCGGCGGACGTGAACCGGGACGGGAAGATGGACGTCGTGGTCGGCACGAACGACCCGGGCCACAACACGACGCCCGTGTATCTGGTCTACGGAAACGGAACGGGTGGGTTCACGTCGGACGTCGCGTATCCTGCCGGCGGGCAGACCGATTTTCTGGAGATCGGCGATCTCGACGGCGACCGCTGGCCGGACCTCGTGTCGAGCAGCTGGGAGGAAGGGATGCTCTCGGTGCGGCTCGGCAACGGGAGCGGCGGCTTCGGCCCGCGCGTGGATGCAGGAACCTCGAGCGGTGCGCAGGGACTGGTTCTCGACGATCTGGATCGAGACGGGCTCAACGATCTCGCGTTCGCGGGGTCGTTCCAGCATCGAGTCTCGGTGCTTCTCAATACCCACACGAACATCACCGCCGCTCCGGTCCTGGAAGCGCCGAGAGTTGCGGGTCGGCTCGCCCAGAACGCGCCGAATCCCTTCAATCCGAGGACGGCGATTCGCTTCACGGTCCCGACCGCGGGGCGCGGCTCCCTCACGATCTACGATGTTCACGGCCGTCGAGTCGCGACTCCCGTGCAAGGAGAGCTGACGGCTGGGGATCACGGAATCGTGTGGGATGGCGAGGATAGCGCGAGGCGCCCGATGCCGTCGGGGATTTACTTCTATCGCCTCGAAACGCCCGGTTTCACGGCCACGCGCAGGATGACACTCCTTCGATGAGGACGTCCGTAGGGTCCGGGTCGCACGCGATCGGGAAGGGAACGTAGCGGAAACGTAGCAGAAGCCACGCGGGCGCTCGTCCCGGCCTCGAGAACTCGGAGCAATCCGGGCGATAATGGAAAAGAAAGCCCCCCGGGAACCGTTCGAGAACCCGGGGGCCACGTCGAGGCGGAGCGAGTCTCTGGCTGTAGACGCAGAGCCTGTTGATGGTGCATCGTGGTTACGGGAACATGTCGGTGTCTTCGCGCAGGCGTTGACCGGTATGACTCGTGGGAGGAAGCATGAGGCCACAAGACCGAAAGCTAAGGTTGCGCAAGACTACCGTTCGGGATCTGAGTGGAACTGATGCGAACCTCGCAAAGGGAGGCACCATCATCGTGTCAGTCTTCATTGCCTGCCCCCCCACGAATCAGACTGGAATAGAGGCAGCATGCTGCGAGATCCAACCTTCCGGGGAATGGT
>DASTBC010000019.1 GCA_035712245.1 Candidatus Eisenbacteria bacterium | reverse complement strand
CAGGTCGTGCTCTCGGGCACGCCCGACGCCGTGGCGCGCGCGTCCGAGGAGGCGAAGCGAGCCGGAGCGAAGAAGGTCGTCCTCTTACAGGTGAGTGCGGCCTTCCATTCCCCGCTCATGGAGGCCGCCTCGCGAAAGCTGAACGCGGCGATCGACGCGGCGGCGATCGCGCCCGCGCGCGTCCCGGTGTACGCCAACGTCTCGGCCGCGCCGGTCACGGCGCCGGACGAGATCCGGCGCGCGCTCCGGGAGCAGCTCCTCTCGCCCGTCCTCTGGGAGCAGACCATGACGGCGATGAAGGGAGCCGGCATCCGGCGCTACGTCGAGGTCGGGAACGGACGCGTGCTGCGAGGCCTCGCGCGCGGGGTGGACAAGGAAGCCCAGCTCTTCGGCTCCGAGGATCCTGACTCGATCGAGGCGGCCGCGTCGGTCCTCGCGGGAGCGCCCGCGCTGTGATCGCGAGCGTGAAGGGGCGGGTCGCCGTGGTGACGGGAGGAGCCCGGGGGATCGGACGCGCCATGACGCGCGCCTTCGCCGCGGCGGGTGCGAAGGTCGTGGTGTCGGGCCGCAACCCGGAAGCGCTCGAGGAGGCGTGCGCCGAGGTGGTCGCGGGCGGCGGCGAGGCGATCGCCGTGCAGGCGGACGTGGCCCGGGAATCGGAGGCAGACCTCCTCGTCGAGAAGACCCTCGAAGCGTTCGGGAAGGCCGAGATCCTGGTCAACAACGCCGGCGTGACCCGGGACGGACTCCTCCTGCGCATGAGCGACAGGGACTGGGACGAGGTGATCGACACGAACTTGAAGGGCGCGTTCCACTGCACCCGCGCGTTCGCCCGCCCGATGGTGAAACAGCGCTGGGGACGGATCGTGAACATCACGTCGGTGGTCGGGCTCATGGGAAACGCGGGCCAGGCCAACTACGCGGCATCCAAAGCGGGCTTAATCGGCCTGACAAAAGCAGTTGCGAAGGAACTCGCCTCACGCCATATTACCGTGAACGCGGTGGCCCCGGGCTTCATCGACACCGCCATGACCGAGGCCCTCGGGGAGAAGGCGCGGGAGGCGCTCACGTCGCGCATCCCGTTGGGGCGCCTGGGGAAGCCGGAGGACGTCGCCCATGCCGTGCTCTTCCTCTGCTCGGAGGAGGCCGGCTACGTCACGGGGCAGGTCCTCACGGTGGATGGCGGCATGGTGATGTAGGTTAGCGGGTTACGGAGTCCCGCCCGAGCGGGACGAGTCTAAAGGGGAGGTGAGAGAGACATGGCTCCGTTCAGCGAAGAGCGAGTCAAGCAGATCATCGTCGATCAGCTCGGCGTCGCGCCCGAGCAGGTCACCGCGGAGGCGTCGTTCATCGACGACCTGGGCGCGGATTCGCTCGACACGGTCGAGTTGGTGATGGCCCTCGAGGAGGAATTCGATATCGAAATTCCGGACGAGGACGCCGAGAAGATGACGACCGTGGCGGACGCGATCAAGTATCTCGAGAGCCACGTGCCGAAGAACGCCTGATTCGGCAGGCGCGGTCCCCACGCACGGGGCCGCGCGGGAGCAGAGTCGCATTGCATCCTGGGGAATGAAGAATTTCGATGAATCGCTCGAATGGTGAGCCGCGGCGCGTCGTGGTGACCGGCCTGGGGGTGGTTTCCCCCCTGGGCTCGGAGATCGAGACGTTCTGGACGCGGCTCCTCGCCGGCGAGTCGGGCATCGGGCCCGTCACGCGCTTCGACACGTCGAAGTACGACACCCGCTTCGGCGGAGAGGTACGGGAGTTCAAGGCGGAGGATTACCTCGACAGGAAGGACATCCGCCGTGCCGACCTCTTCGTCCAGTACGCCATCGGCGCCACGGCGCAGGCCGTGAAGCAGGCGGGGGTCTCGCCGGAAGTCGTGGATCCGACGCGATACGGAGTCGTGGTCGGCTCCGGCATCGGCGGCATCGCGACGTTCGAGGACCAGCATCGAACGCTGCTCGAGAAGGGCCCCTCCCGGGTGAGCCCCTTCTTCATCCCCATGATGATCTCGGACATGGCGTCGGGCCAGGTTTCCATCCAGTTCGGCGCGAAGGGCCCCAACTACTGCACGGTGTCCGCCTGTTCTTCGGGCGCGCACGCCGTCGGGGACGCATTCCGGATCATCCAGAACAACGAGGCGGACGTCATGATCTCGGGGGGCGCGGAAGCGCCGATCACCCCGGTCTCGTTCGCCGGCTTCTGCTCCATGAAGGCGATGTCCACGCGCAACGACGAGCCTCAAAAGGCTTCGCGCCCCTTCGATGCCCAGCGGGACGGGTTCGTGATGGGGGAAGGCGCCGGGGTGCTGGTGCTCGAGGAGCTCGAGCATGCCCGAAGGCGCGGCGCGAAGATCCTCGCGGAGGTCGTCGGTTACGGCGCCACGGGAGATGCCCACCATATGACGGCTCCGGCCCCCGAGGGTGAGGGTGCGGCGCGCGCCATGAGGGCGGCGATCCGGGATTCGGGCCTCGCGCCCGAATCGTACGGTTATCTGAACGCCCACGGCACCTCTACGCCACTCAACGACAAATTTGAAACACAGGCCATCAAGTCGGTCTTCGGAGAACAGGCGAAGAAGCTCCCGGTCAGCTCGACGAAGTCGATGACGGGGCATCTTCTGGGTGCCGCCGGAGGGCTCGAGACGATCATCTGCGTCCTCGCCCTGGAGCGGCAGAAGCTCCCCCCGACGATCAATTACGAAACTCCGGATCCCGACTGTGACCTCGATTACGTCCCCAACACTGCACGCGCGGTCGAGCTGCAGGCAGCCCTCTCCAACTCACTGGGCTTTGGTGGGCACAACGTCACCCTGGCGTTATCGAGGTACGTGGCATAGGAGGGATCCCATGAGGGGTCCCTGGAACCAGTGAACTTTCTGAGAAAGCTGTTCGGTCTGGACCGCCCCGCGGCCGCACCCGTGCGGACCAAGGAGCGGGACCTCGATCTCAAGGGCCTCGAGCGGATTCTCAAGTACGAATTCAAGAATCCCGCTCTGGCTCGCACGGCCATGACCCATCGCTCTTACCTGCACGCCACTCCGGGGCGGGGGGGCGAATCCAACGAGCGCATGGAGTTCCTCGGCGACTCGGTGGTGGGGCTGGCCGTGAACGAGTTCCTCTACAACAAGTTTCCCAAGCTCCGCGAAGGCGAGCTGACCAAGATGAAGTCGCTCTTGGTGTCGCGCGTCATCCTCTCGCGCACCGCCAATCTCATGGGCCTCGGCAAGTACATCCTGCTGAGCGAGGCCGAGAACGGGTCCGGCGGACGCGCGCGCGTCGATCCTCGCCGACACGCTCGAAGGGGTGATCGGAGCCGTGTACCTGGACGGCGGGCTCGAGCCCGCGCGGAAGCTCACGGAGCGGCTCCTCCTGCGCGAGGTGCACGAGATCCTGAGCGACGCGAATCTCGCGAACTACAAGAGCATGCTCCAGGAGTATGTGCAGGGCGAGTTCAAGACCCATCCGCAGTACCGCATCTCGAGCGAGAACGGTCCCGACCATCAGAAGCTCTTCGCGGTCGAGGTGGTCGTGAACGGCAAGACGCTCGGACGCGGCCACGGAAACAACAAGAAGGAGGCGGAGCAGGAGGCCGCCCGCGACGCGCTCCTCCACTTCGAGAAGCTCGTTCGCGGAGAGCGCGAGAGCGACGACGAGGGTGCGGGCGAGCGCCGGCGCCGGCGTCGGGGCGGCCGGGGACGCCGGGGTGGACGGAACGGCGGGCCCCCCGAGGCAACCGAGGCGCGCGGAGTGGAGTCCCGCAGCCGCGAGGAGCGCGGGGGACGGACCGGGCGCGATCGGCGCTCGGGACGCGGACGCCGTGAAGGACGAGAGGGTCGCGAAGGACGCGAGCCCAGGGAAGGGCGCGAGATCCATGGCGACTCGAGGGAGCACCGCGAGCCTCGGGAGCCACGCGAATCACGGGAGTCACGGGAACCACGGGAACCACGGGAACAGCGTCCCTCTTGGGAGGGTCGCGAACCACGTGAGCCACGCGAGTCTCAGGAACCACGCGAATCACGCGAGCCAAGGGAGGTCCCGGAGGCGCCGCGCGCCTACGAGGAGCCGTCGGGCGGTTCCGATCGCGGCGGATCGCCGGACGCTGCGGCTCCGGATCGCGGCACGAGCGAGCGTTCGGCCGCCTCATCGCGCGCCGAATCGGCCCCGTGGGCCGCATCGCACTTGCAGTCCGAACCTTGATTCTGTAAAATCATAGCGTCGTCTCGAGGGGGAGGAGGGCCCATCCGGGTCTTCCTCCATTCTCATATCAGGAGAAAGAGACGACGTGAACGTGACCCGTACCTCGAATGAGCGCCTGAAGGCGCTCCTCTTCTGCGGCACGCTGGCCCTCCTCGCGGGCGAGGCCGCTCCCGCCCGCGCGTACTTCTTCACGCTCTATACCCCCGCGGCGATCCAGTGCCACGTGCGCTCGCAACTGGCCGAGGCGGCCGGAGACCGCGTGGCGGCCATCGCATGGGCCGAGTCGGTGACGGTCCTCGATCCCCGTTCGAGCTTCGCCCGCTCCCGGGTCGCCCTCCTCTGCGAGGAGATCGGGGAGGACGTGCGCGCGCTCGAGTGGGGGGAGCAGGCGCTCGCGCTCGACAGCACGAACGCGGACGGGGCCATGCTCGTGGGACGGATGCGGCTGCGGTCGGGCGAGGCGGCGAAGGCGGTGCAGGTGCTGACGCCTCCCCTTCGCCAGCTCGGCGCGATGCCCGAGCTCTATGCGCTCCGGGCTCTGGCGAACGAGCTGAACCGGAACTACGAGGCGGCGCTCGCCGACCTGAAGCGGACCGATGTGCTCCTGCCCGACTTCGCGTGGATCGCGACCGGGATCCTCGGCCTTGCGCTCGAGGACGGCCGGCTGGAGGAAGCGAATCAAGCCCTCCGCCTGGCCCTGGAGCTGAAACCCGGAGACCCCAGGACCCTTGCCCTGGGTGTCTCTCTCGCGCAGCGGCGGGGGGATCTCGCGCTGGAGGAAACCCTTCTTCGCGAGCTGGCGCTCGGCGGGGAGCCTCGTCAAGAACACGTGGCTGCCCTCGCCGGGTTCCTGGTCCGGGAGGCCAAGTTCCAGGACTTCCACCAGCTCCTGTCCTGGGCGGACGCGAGGGGATTGCGGGAGGACGACATCCGGGTGGATGCCGGACAGGGCCTCCTGGCCGCCGGGCACTACCGCGCCGCGCTCGAGGTCGTGAAACCGCTCAAGCCGGACGCCCGGACCGTCCCGATCCGCTCCCGGGCGAACCTGGCCCTGGGGGAGGAGAGGAAGGCGCTCGAGGGCTACCGTCGGAACATCCCCGGATGGACCTTCACCCGGGAGGAATCCCTGGTCGTGGCGTACCTGGAAATCCGGGTCGGAGACCGTGGGAAGGGCATCAGAACGCTGGAAGGGGTTCGCCGGACTCCGATGGCCAACCCCAGGCAGGTCCTCGCCGCAAGTCTATGTTATTCTTTGCTCGGCCACCCCGAGATGGCGGTCGGGCTGATCCGGGAAAGCGCCGCCCGAGGGGTGTCGAGTCCCTCCGTCTACGCGGAGCTCGGCTCCACGGCGACAGTGCTGGGGGACAGCCTCCTGGCCCAGTGGGCCTGGGAACGGCTGCGCGATCTCGGTACGGAGACATCCGAATGCCTCTACTTCCTGGCATCGGCCGAGCTGGCGCAGGGGAACGCGCCGCAGGCCATCCATACCTTGAGCCGGGCCATCCAGCTCAACCCCAAGAACGGCAGAGCCTTGCTACTCCTGGGCTCGATCCGTCAGAAGCGCGGCCAGCTCGAGATGGCTCGGGAGCTCCTGACGCGAGCCTCCCAATGTCCCGAGACCGTGATCGAGGCCAACCGGGCCCTGGCTCGGGTCTGCCGCAGCCTCAGGCTCGACTCGGAAGCCCGGGAAGCCGAGGCGCGCGCCAAGTCGGGCCGGCCGAGCCCTCCCACGGGCCTGAGCCTCTTCCAGACCCGTTAAGTTCTCCTCATCCAGGAACCTCGCCTCCGTGGGCGGTGTACCCATGAACACGGAGAGCGACGTGCCACTCGAGCCCCTGCGCTTGAAAAAGCTCGATCTTGCCGAGCTGAGCGATGAGGACGTCATGGAGCGCTGTGCGATGGGCTCCGAGGCGGCGTTCCGCGCGCTCGTTCAGCGGTATCGGACGCGGATCATGAACCTGGTCTGCCGGTTCATCAACGACCGGGACCGGGCGGAGGAGATCAGTCAGGAGGTCTTCCTGAGGGTCTTCCGGAACCGGGAGCGGTACCGGAAGAGCGGGAAGTTCTCCACGTGGATCTTCACGATCGCGGTGAACCTCACGAAGAACGAAATCCGGAGCCGCGTGCGCCACAAGGGCACGTTCAGCCTGGACGCGATGGAGGAAGATTCGAGCGGGCAGGGGATGTCCTTCCCCGACTCGAAGCCGCTCCCCGACGAGGACCTGACCGCCCACGAGATCGGGCAGAAGGTCGCCGAAGCCCTCCGGAAGATCCCCGCTCGCTACCGCGAGGCGGTGGTGCTTCGGGACGTCGAGGGTCTCAGTTACGAGGAGGTGGGCCAGATCCTCAAGATCCCGGGAGGCACGGTGCGCTCGCGCATCAACCGCGCCCGGCTCATGCTGAAGGAACGGCTCAAGCCGCACCTCACCTTGGAGGATGTATGAACTGCCGGTCTGCCGAGTCCCTCTTCTCCGCGCTCATTGAAGACGAGCTGAGCCAGAACGAGCGACGCTCGCTCGAGACGCACCTCCTCTCCTGCCGCAAGTGTTCGGTGAGCCTCAAGGAAACGCGCGCCGCCTTGGAGCTCTTCCAGAGCCTTCCCCTGGAGGACACGAGCCCTCACTTCGAAGAGGACGTGATGGTTCGCATCCGCTCCGGCGAGGGGCTCCGGCCCTCCCTGATCGAGTGGGCCCGCGGATTCCTCGCGCCGCCCGCGTGGCTCCGGCCCGTGGCGGTGGCGGGAGCCGGCGCGTGCGCCGTCTGGGTCGCGGCGCTCATCGTGTATCCGGCCCTGAACCGGGATCCGAGCGTCGCACCGGTCGCGTCGATCGAAACGAAGGCCCCATCTGCGACCGAGTCCCCTTCCACGGTCACGCCGGACGCGCCTGCCGTCTCCGCGGGGCAGGGCACGAGTCCCGCGCCGTCCGGCACCGAGATCGCATCCGGCACCGCGACGAGGGTGCGCGCGCTGCCGCCCGCGACGTCCGAGCCGCGCCAGGCGCAGCCCCCGGATCTGGCGACGGTGTCGAGCCAGGCGACCGCCCAGGGACCGACGGGCGGAAGCGAGATTCCGAACCCCGGCACGGGCTACGTCGACGAGTACATCACCGACCAGTTCTATCTGGATCGCGGCAACGGCGGATCTGGCGCTCCGAGCATCACTCCGGTCTCGGGCCGGCCCTCCGATGACGTGTACATCATCTTCTAGCGGCCGGCCGACGACGCTCCTCGGCGTGGCACGGCCGCTCGTGGCCGCCGTGACGCTCCTCCTTCTCGCGACGGCCGCTCCCATCGCGATTCCGAGCACCGCTTCCGCGGTCCCGCACACGAGCGCGTTCCGCTCGGATGACGCCTCTCTTCTCGGAGTCGTCGATTCCGTCCAGTCCAGCATCCTCACCGTCGTCGCGTACCCGCCTTCCGACGGCACGTCCCGATCCGGGAAGAAGAAGCGCCTGATCGGCACCGCCCTCGCCACGTCCGGAGATCGCATCATCACGTCGGCAAGCGTCGCGATTCCGGGCGGACGGGTGCGCGTGCTCCTCGGAGGCGGCGTGGAGCGGCCCGCGACGCTCCAGGGCGTGGATCGTCAGTCGAACCTCGCGCTCTTCAAGGTCGAGGGAGCGACGCTTCGTCCGCTGCGCGTCGCGTCGCCCCGGTCGCTCGCGGTCGGCAGCTGGGTCGCGGTCGTGTCGAACGTGGCCATCACCCGCCCGCAGGCCGCGCTGGGACGCATCCTCGGTCGGGGCGAGCGCATCGACTTCGTGCAGAACGGCGCGGAGGTGCTCGAGATCGACGCTCCGAGCTATCCCGGCGTGACCGGCGGCGCCGTCCTGAACGAGGAAGGCGAGTGGGTCGCCGTCGTGGTGGGACGCGCCGCGCCCGACGCTCCGGACGGATCGCGTGTCGGCGGCGTGGAGATCGCTCCTGCCGACGCGGGAGGGATGCTCATCGCGCTTCCCGTGGAGCACGCGGCGTGGATCGCAAACGAGCTGGAGCGCTACGGCGCGGTGCGCCACGGCTTCCTCGGCATCCAGCTCCGGCGCGCGACGGCGGTCTCGGATTCCCTGGGGGTCCTCGTCGCCGCCGTGATTCCCGGGAGTCCCGCCGACTCCGCCGGATTCCTCGCCGGCGACCGCATCCTGGCGATCGACGGAGAGGAGGCGCACGGAGCGGACGAGCTGACCGCCATGGTGCGGGCCGCCCGTCCCGGGGACGAGGTCGAGGTGACCGTTCTCCGCAAGAACGAGATCTTCCCGATTCGCGCCGTGGTGGGGGCCGCGGCCTCCGGGGCGCCGATCGGTCCGCGTTCGGAGAGCGCCGCGACCCTGCAGCGGAAGCGAGAAGAGCTGGAGCGCCTCGAGCTCGAGAGGCGCCGCCTCGAGAACGAGATCCGGAGCCTCGAGGGCTCGGGGTCTTCGTCCCCGTCCCCTCCGGAGTCCCCGACCTCCCCGAGCACCGGGTCCCGCTGACGCGCTCGCGGCGCCGCCGCTAGCCGCGCCCGCGCGGGCTGTGCTAGCCTGCGCGCCACCGTGATCCTTCCCCTGCTTCTCGCCGGCCTCGCCGTCGCGGCGGGCGGGTGTGGCGCTCCCTTCGCCGAAGGATCGAGCCGGGAGCTCACCATCGTCTCGATCCTCGCCGAGGACGCGCCGGAGCTCCTCCTCCTGCGCGCCGTCGTGCAGCGGCCCGCGCTCCGCATCGACGACGAGACGACGTACCGGATCCGCTTCGCCCGTCCGGACGATGCCCGCGCGCGCCGCTCGTCCAACGTGATCCTCGCGGGCTTCGGGCCCCCGGACCGGATTCCGGGGGGCCGGAAGTCGGACGCGCTCCGGGAGGCGCTCCGGCGGTCCCCGCGTCCCTACGCGTTCGTCCCCGACCTCTGGCGGCGCGGGCAGGCCGTCGGGATCTTCTGGACGAAGACACGCGCCGAGTGGATGACCGCCCTCTCGCGGGAGCAGAACCGGTTCTTCCTCGAGCTCGACCGCGCCACGTTCGCCGCGGTGCGCGAGCGCGTGCACGCCCTCCCGCGCGACGGGCGCGCCGAACGCGCGCTCGAGGAGTCCCTCGGCATCCGCATGATCGTGCCGCGCGGGTTTCGGGTGCGCGTGGACCGCGCGCGGAACGCGGCGCTCCTCATGGACGAAGGCCCCCCCGCGCGGCTCCTGCGCCTCCGTCGCGCGGAGGGGACTCCGCCGCGGGATCTACTCCGGGCGCGATCCGACCTGGCGCGCCTCTTCCGTCCTCGCGAGCGGACGCTCGACGATCTCGATCCCATGCTCGTTCCGGACGAGATGGCCGGCGCGACGCGCCGGCTCCACGGACGCTGGGCCGACGAGGAGGTGAGTGCCGGAGGGCCCTACCGCTTCTACGAGGTCGCGCGCGGCGCGCGGCGCTATCACGTGGATCTCGCCGTGTTCGCGCCGGGGCGCGCGAAGCTCCCGCACCTGCGCGAGCTCCAGGCCGTCGCGGAGTCGCTCTCGGAGCCATGATCCGGGTTCGGGTGCTCCGAAGACCGGTGACGTACCGGATCGAAGTCGGCGCGGGGCTCCTCGACCGGGCCGGGCGCCTCCTTCGCGCGGTCGATGGCGCGTCCGGGCGGGGACGCGGCGGGAGCGCGCTCCTCGTGACCGACCGCACGGTGGGGGCGCTCTACGGCGGGCGCGTGGAGCGAAGCCTCGAGCGGGCCGGATTCCGCGTGCGGCGGATCACGCTCCCCAGCGGCGAGCGCGCCAAGTCGTTCCGTTCCTACCGGCGGATCTGCGACGCATGGGCTCGCGCGCGCGTCGACAGGGACGCGCTCGTCGTGGCGCTGGGAGGAGGCGTGGTCTCGGACGTCGCGGGCTTCGCGGCCGCGAGCTACGCGCGGGGCCTTCGATGGGCCGCGCTTCCCACCACCGTCGTCGCGCAGGCCGACGCCGCGATCGGAGGCAAGACGGGGATCGACCTCGAGACGGGGAAGAACCTCGTCGGCGCGATCCACCATCCCGAGATCGTTCTCGCGGACACGGGAACGCTCCGGACGCTGCCGCCGCGCGAGCTTCGCGCCGGTCTCGCCGAGGTGCTCAAGATCGGCGTGATCGCGCGGCCGCGCATGATCCCCGCGCTCGAGCGGCTCGCGCGCGGAACGCGCCGCCCGAACGCGGGGAGGGGGCGGCGCGCGCTCGTGCCGCTCCTTCGCGAAGCCGCGCGCGCGAAGGCGCGGCTCGTCAGCCTGGACGAGGGGGACCGCGGCGCGAGGCGCGCGCTCAACTTCGGACACACGGTGGGGCACGCGCTCGAGACCGCGTCCGGATACCGGCGCTATCTCCACGGCGAGGCCGTGTCGATCGGCATGGTCGCGGCGCTCCGGCTCAGCGTGCTCGAAGCGGGGCTCCACCCGGTGGACGCGGCGGACGTGGAAGCGCTCCTCGCGCGGCTCGGACTGCCGACGCGCCTCGACCGGGAACCTGGAACCGCGTTCTGGAGAGCGCTGTCCCGGGACAAGAAGCGTGGACGATCGGCCCTTCGAATGGTATTGTGCCCCGCGATCGGCAAATCTAAAGTCTTTGAGCTATCGTCGCTTACCACGCTTCGACGCGTCGTATCGAGTCTCGTCCGATAGGTCGGAGGAAGAATCCATGAGCGTTGACGCGCGCGCGGATGTCGTCCTTCCGCTCGAGGAGATCGTCGCCAGGGATCCGGCGACCGCACTCTACCTGCCGCTCGCGGAGCGGCTCACGTTGCAGGGCCGGCTCGACGAGGCGGTCCGCCTGTGCGAGGAGCGCCGCACGCGGCCCGGGCGCGGCGTGGGCGATCACATCGTTCTCGGGCGCGCGTACCTCGCGCAGGGTCGCCTGGGCGAATCGCGCGCGGAGTTCGAGGCCGCGCTCACGCTGGACCGCGAGAACGTCGTCGCCCTGAAGGCGCTCGGCGGGATCCTCTCCCATGAGGGCCGTCACGAAGAGGCCGGGGGCTACTACCGGGCGGTCTGCCGCGTCGACCCGGGCGATCTCGAGTCGCAGACCGCGCTCCACCAGATCACATCGGGCGAGTATCCCGAGGCGCGACCCGCGGACGTCATCGTGGGCCAGGGCGGCCTCACCTGGCAGCCGGTCCGCCTCCCTCGCGAGGAAGAGCATCTCCCCGAGCTGGCGCTGGGGCTCCGGAACATCGACACCTTCGCTCCGGCGGTGCCGGCTCCGGAAGCCGCCGCGGAGCGTGTCGCCGAGGACGCGCCCGTGGAGATCGGTCTCGAGCCCATGGCTCCGTCCGCGGTCCCCGAAGGCGCAGGATCGAGCCCGGCCGCGGAGCCTGCGAGCACCGCGGATCCGGAAGCCGTCGCGGCGCCGCGCCCGTCTCCGGCGGAGCTTCCTCCGGTCGAGGTGCCGCTGCCGATGTCGGGCGCGCGCGTGGAGGGGAACAAGGCCGCGTTCGAGACCTGGCTTCGCCAGCTCCGAGGACGGGAGGGCTCCTGATGGCTCGCGACGTGTGGGTTCTTCACGGACCCAACCTCGGCCTCCTCGGACGGAGGGAACCGGGCCTCTACGGCTCGGAGACGCTCGAAACGATCGACCGCAGGCTCGCGAAGCTCGGCGAGGTGCTGGGGCTTCGCGTCTCCTCCTTTCAGACGAACCACGAGGGAGCGCTCGTCGACCGGCTCACGGTGGCGATGGACGAGGCGGACGGATGTCTCCTGAATCCGGCCGCGCTCAGCCACGGGAGCCTCGCGCTCGCCGACGCCCTTCGAGCGGTCACGATCCCCGTGGTGGAGGTGCACATGACCAACCTGTACGCGCGCGATCCCGAGCGGCGGTTCAGCCTCACGGGAAGCGCCGCCGCCGGCGTGATCATGGGATTCGGCCCGGGAAGCTACGAGCTCGGACTCCATGCGCTCGCTTCCATGATCGGCGTCGGCGGGAAACGGCGCGCCAAGGATCGGAAGCGATGAGCCTGAAGCGGACCATCCGCGATCTGATCCAGGTCATGAAGGACGAGGATCTCGCCGAGATCGAGGTGCGCCGGCCGTTCTGGACCGTGCGCGTGCGGCGCCCCGTGACCTCCGATCTCGCGGGGAGCGCCCCCGTACCGCCGCAGGCCACGGCCGCGGCCGTGGAGCCCGAGGCCGCGGCGACGGCGAACCTCCTTCCGATCAAGTCGCCGATGGTCGGCACGTTCTACCGCTCGCCCGCGCCGGACGCCGACCCGTACGTCGAGGAGAACAGCACGGTGGACGTGGGACAGACGGTCTGCATCGTCGAGGCCATGAAGCTCATGAACGAGATCGAGTCCGACGTGAAGGGGCGTATCGCCCGCATCCTGGTCGAGAACGCGCAGCCGGTCGAGTACGGACAGGTCCTGTTCCTGGTGGAAGCGGAGAGCGCCGCCTAGGCGCGCGGGGGGGGAGTCGGATGAACATCAAGCGCGTCCTTCAGAAGATGGTGGAGCTGAACGCCTCGGACCTCCACGTCAAGGTCGGCACGAAGCCGACCGCGCGCGTGAACGGGGAGCTCGTCGTGATCGACGAGCCGCCGCCGACCCAGGCCGACATGGAAGCGGTCGTCGACCAGATCCTCACGCCGAAGCAGAAGCGGGTGTTCGAGGAGACGAAGGAGGTCGACTTCGCGTTCGGCGTCACCGGCATGTCCCGCTTCCGGTCGAACTTCTACCAGCAGCGCGGCACGTTCGCGTTCGTCTTCCGCCAGGTGCCGGCCACGATCCCCGCGTTCGAGGAGCTGAACCTCCCGCCCGTGATCGAGGAGCTCGCGGCGAAGCCGCGGGGACTCATCCTCGTCTGCGGCACGGTGGGGAGCGGCAAGTCCACGACGCTCGCCGCCATCATCGACTCGATGAACCGCCGCGAGGCCCGGAACATCATCACGATCGAGGACCCGGTCGAGTTCCTGTTCCGGGACAAGAAGAGCACCATCTCGCAACGCGAGGTGGGCCTCGACACGGCGACGTTCCACGACGGCCTGAAGCACATCCTCCGTCAGGACCCCGACGTGATCCTGATCGGCGAGATCCGCGATCCCGACACCATGCGCACGGCCCTCATGGCGGCGGACACGGGCCATCTCGTCCTCTCCACGCTCCACACGATCGACGCCGCCCAGACGGTGAACCGGATCATCTCCTTCTTCCCGCCCCACGATCACGAGGAGATCCGGTTCATGCTCGCGAGCACACTCCAGGCGGTGGTCGCGCTGCGGCTGATCCCGCGCTCCGATCGCGTGGGTCGCGTTCCCGCCGCCGAGATCATGATCGTGACTTCGACGATCCGCGAGTACCTGCTCGAACAGGACAAGACGTCGCTCATCAAGAGCGCCATCGCCGAGGGCGTCTCCCAGTACGGGATGCAGACCTTCGACCAGGCGATCATGAAGCTCTACACCGAGGAGAGGATCAGCCTGGAGAACGCGCTCAAGTACTGCAGCAATCCCAACGAGTTCGAGCTCCGCGTGAAGGGCATCCACGCGACCTCCGACGAATCCTGGAAGACCTTCGAGCGCCAGAAGCAGGAATTCGTCTAGGCCGCCCGAATGATCAAGAAGATCCTGGTCGCAAACCGAGGAGAGATCGCGCTCCGCATCATTCGTGCCGCCCGCGAGATGGGCATCGAGACCGTGGCGGTCTACTCCGAGGCCGACCGGGACTCGCTCCACGTCCGGCTCGCCGACGAGGCCGTGTGCATCGGGCCCCCTCCGTCCTCGGTGAGCTACCTCAACATGGCGCGCATCATCAGCGCCGCCGAGATCACCGCCGCGGACGCGATCCATCCCGGCTACGGATTCCTCTCCGAGAACGCGCACTTCGCCGAGGTGTGCGAGTCGTGCCACATCCGGTTCATCGGCCCCACCTCCGAGATGATCCGCACCATGGGCGACAAGGCCGTCGCCCGGAAGACCGCGGTGGCCGCCGGCGTGCCGGTCACGCCGGGCAGCGAGGGCGTGCTGGGCTCGGCGGACGAGGCCGCGGACGTCGCGAAGTCCCTCGGATATCCGGTGATCATCAAGGCGGCGGCCGGCGGCGGTGGAAAGGGGATGCGGATCGCCCAGGACGAGGCGTCGCTCCGGAACGGCGTGATGCTGGCGCAGGCGGAGGCGGAGGCGAACTTCGGCTCCGGCGAGGTCTACCTCGAGCGCTACATCGAGCGGCCCCGGCACATCGAGTTCCAGGTGTTCGGGGACAAGCACGGGAACATCGTGCACCTGGGGGAGCGCGAGTGCTCGATCCAGCGCCGGCACCAGAAGCTGATCGAGGAGGCGCCGAGCGTGGCGCTCACGCCGGAGCTCCGCGCGCGGATGGGGGAGGCGGCCGTGAAGGCCGCGGCCGCGATCCGGTACGAGGGGGCGGGCACGATCGAGTTCCTGCTCGGCCCGGCGGGCGAGTTCTACTTCATGGAGATGAACACGCGCATCCAGGTCGAGCATCCGGTCACGGAGATGGTGACGCGGCTCGACCTCATCAAGGCGCAGATCACGGTCGCCGCGGGGGAGCCGCTCCCCTGGAAGCAGTCCGAGATCCAGCTCCACGGCCACGCGCTCGAGTGCCGGATCAACGCGGAGAACCCGGATCGGAACTTCCAGCCCTCGCCCGGGAAGGTGAAGTACTTCCACGGGCCCGGAGGCCCCGGGGTCCGCGTCGACAGCCACCTCTATTCGGGGTACGTCGTGCCCCCCTACTATGATTCCATGGTGGCGAAGATCATCACGTGGGGGCGGGACCGGGCCGAGGCCATCGCGCGCATGCGCCGGGCGCTCGAGGAGACCGTGGTCGAGGGGATCGACACGACGCTCCCCTTCCACCTCGAGGTCCTCGCCGACGCCGCGTTCCGCCGCGGCGAGATCCATACCGGGTACCTGGAGGAGTTCCTCTCCACGCGAAGGCAGGTCGCGTGACCCGTCCCGTGCGGGGAGCGAAGGCGGCTCCGGGCGGCGCCGGCAGCGGGCTACGGCGCGTGGACGTCTACCTGATGCCTTCCGAGGTGGACCGCGCCACGCTGGACGGCCGGCAGATCGTGATCGTCGACGTTCTGCGGAGCTGCACGTCCATCGCGGTCGCCCTCTCGAACGGCGCCGCGAAGATCATCCCGGTCACCACGGTGGAGGAGGCGACGAAGCTCGCGCAGACCCTCGATCCCAAGTCGCGTCTCCTGAGCGGGGAGCGGGACGGAAAGAAGGTGGGCGGGTTCGACCTCGGCAACTCGCCGCGCGATTACACGAGGGACCGCGTGGAGGGCAAGACCCTGCTCTTCGCCTCGTCCAACGCGAGCCCGTTGATGGCCGGGCTCCTCGGCGGCCGCGAGCAGCGGCTCCTCTCCTACGTGAACCTGGGCGCCGTGGCCGACGAGGTCCAGAAGACCGCGCAGGACCTCGTGATCGTCTGCGCCGGAAGGAGCGGCCGGTTCTCGCTCGAGGACGCCGCGTGCGCCGGAGCGCTGACCGGCCGGCTCGCGAACAGCGTGATCGGGCTCGAGCTGAACGACGCCGCCGAGCTCGTGCGCGAGTACGACCGGTCGCACGGCCAGGACATCGAGGCGATTCTGAGGCGGAGCGAGCACGGCCGGTACCTGATCGAGCTGGGATTCGAGGAGGACCTGCCGGTCTGCGCGCGCGTGGACAGCGTCCCCGTGGTGCCGCACCTGAAGGAGAAGCGCATCACCGCCCCGAGCGGAGCGAACACGCCGGCCTAGTCCCCCTCAGGCCCCCCGCCGCGCTCTCCGGAAGAGCTCCACCGCCAGCGCCCCGAACACGAGGTTCCCCATCCACGCCGCGAGGAACGGCGGGATCGACCCGTTGTGGCCCAGCGCCTGGCCGGTCCGGATGAAGGCGTAATAGATGAAGCTGATGAAGATGGAGAGCCCGAAGCTGATCGCGAGTCCGCCGCGCCTCACGCGCAACGCGAGCGCGGTGCCGATCACCACCACGATCAGGTTCGTCAGCGGGAACGCCACCTTCAGGTACAGCTCCACCACGTGCTTCTGCACGCGGCTCCCGCTCTGGTGCAGGCGCTCGATGTAGTCTTGGAGCTCCCAGTAGGAGAGCGCGTGGGGGTCCTCCTCCGCCTTGGCGAAGTCGTCCGGGTTCTCCGTGAGTCCGGGGATGACCAGCTCCTCGAACTGGGCGGCGTGCTCTCCCTCCTTGTCGAACCTCCGCGTGAACCCGTTCCGGAAGACCCACTTGCCGTTTTCCCACCGGGCCGACTGCGCATCGATTCGTCCCGTGAGGGTGTTCTTGCTGATCTCCTGGATCACGACCTCGCTCATCTCCTTCATGGGGACGTTGTAGACCCGGATCAGGAACGTGCGTCCGTCCCGCCCGAGATACGCGAGGTTCGTCCGCATCGCGGCGCCCTCGACGGCCTGGCGCTTGATCGCGCCCCGGTAGAGCTCGACCCGCCTCGCGTTCAGGGGAGGGAGCACCAGCTCGTTCACCACGAACACGAGCCCGCTGATCAGGAGCGCCATGGTCCACAGCGGCAGCGCGATGCGCCCCGAGCCGATCCCCGCTGCGCGCATCGCGGTCAGCTCGTTCGTGCGGCCGATCTGGCCGAGGGCGAGGAGACAGGAGAGGAGCATGGCCATCGGCAGGACCTGGATCATGATCCCGGGAATGGACACGGCGTAATACGTGAGGATGACGCCGAAGGAGACCCGGTTGTCCAGGAAGCTGTCCATCTTCTCGAAGACATCCACGATGATGAACACGGAGACGAAGAAGAGGAGCGCCGCGAAGAGCGAGAGGAGCTGTTCTCGGAGCACGTACCGGTCGAGGATCCTCACGCGACCGCGGGCCTCCGCGGGCGCGGTCGCCGCTTCCGGGGGGGGCGCCGGATGATCTCGGCGGCCTGGAGCGTCAGGACGAGTCCGATCGCCCCGATCACGATGTTGGGAGTCCACATGGCGATCCACGGCACGAGGAGCCGCCGGTCCGCCAGCTCCTCGCCCCCGGCCAGGCAGAGATAGTAGAAGACGAAGAAGAGGATGGAGAGGAACGCGACGGCCATCCCGCTCCGCCTCGCCCGGATCCCGAGCGGGGCTCCGACCAGGACGAAGACGAGGCAGGCGGCCGGGATCGAGAACTTCTTCTGCACCTCGACCTCGAGGCTCTGCGCGCGGCGCTCGAGCGCCTCGACCTCCATCTGGCGCATCTGGATGACGTCCGCGGTCACCGGGGAGACGAAGCGCTTCGGGGTCTCCTCCTTGGGCGCGGCGACCACGCCCACGGACGCCAGCGCCCGTGTCGCCTTGCGGATCCAGCCCTGGATCCCCCGGGCGGGCTGGTGGGGCACGGCCGCCAGGACGAAGGACCGGTAGTCCTCGAACCCGGCATCCCGGAGGACCCGGTCCCGGCGCCCCTTCGCCCCCTCCAGGTCCTGGCGTAACTTCTTGATACTGGCCTGCATCATCCCGAGGTCCATCTCCCGGTCCCCCCGGGCGTCCCGCTCGCGGCGCTCCAGATCCACCCCCACGTTCCGAATATTGATGACGTGGGTCTTGAACTGGAGCCGGCGGTAGGTCCGCTCCCCCTCGTTGGGGGGGACCTCGTGGATCTCGCCGTCGTGGAGCTCCAGGGACATGACCCGGCCGTCCGGCGAATTGTGGATGACCCCCCAGTCCGCGAGGATCGTGGTCGGGCGGGCGTTGTTGTTGAGCTGGTAGATCTTGACCCCCTGGATCCGGTTGGAGCGGTCGTCCACCTTCTCGACGAAGATGCTGTACCCGATGAAGTCGTCGATGAAGACCCCCTCGAGAATCTGGGCGGTGGGGCGCTTCCGGCCGACGTCGGCCATCAGGTTGGCGAGCGCGTGGTTCGACTCGGGGAGGACCTCGTTGTTGAAGAGGACGAGGATCCCGGCGAGGACGCCCGCCGCCCAGAAGGGAGCGGCCACGATGCGGAGGAGGTTCACTCCGGTCGCCTTCATCGCGGAGATCTCGTTGTCCTGAGAGAGTCTTCCGAAGGTGGCGAGGGTCGCGATCAGGACCGCGCACGGGAAGGCCAGGGCCACCATGTAGCCCAGGGAGAGGATGAAGAGCTCCAGCACGACACCCGCTCCGACCCCCTTCCCGATGGCGAGGTCCACCAGGTCGAACATGAAGTCCAGGGTGAGGAGAAAGATGACCACGCTGAACCCGATCAGGAACGGGAACAGGTGTTCGCGCAGGACATAGCGTTCGAGTATTCTCATGAGAATGGCCCGGGCGGCGTAAGTCCTGTCATGTCCGGCCAGTATAGGGGCCCGCGGGGTGGGCGCAAGCGATCCGGGGAGTTTGGGAACCCAGGGTCCCTATTCAAGTTCTTACCATTCACCCACGAACCCCGTTGGTGAGAAGGGGTTTAAGTACCGACAGCACCAACTCCCCCCAGGGATGCCACCGAGGCTGCGAATCGTCGATGGAACGATGCCAGTGAGCCCGAGGCGGATTCTTATCCTCCTTGTCTGCTTGTGCTTCCGCCTGACCGGCACGGCCGATGCGTCGGGATTCCGGTACCAGTTCCTGCCCGACCCGGTGACGGGCCTCTCCCCCCTCGAGGTCGAGGCGACCGACGGAACGCTCCCCGACGGGTGGCGATTCCACCCCGTGACCCCCAACGGGGACTTCCCGACGGGCCGGGGCTCGGTCAGCGTCGACCTGGATCCCGAGACGGGCCGCATCCTCGAGACCTACCGCGAAGGGGACGTGGAGGTTCGCGCCCCGCTCGTCCTGACCCCCGAGGAGTACAACCAGGTCCTCACGGGCCGCACCTTCCAGAAGCTCTGGCACGACAAGTCGAAGACCAAGCGCTCCGTCGCCCGGAACACGGCGGGCTTCTCGGGAACGGGGCTCCGCTTCGAGGCTCCGGTCCAGCTCCCGAGCATCGTCCGGAAGATCGTCGGCGACGGCGCTCCCGCGATCGAGATATCGGGAAGCGAGACCATCACCCTGAGCGGTACCAGCGACTGGACCGTGAGCGAGCAGATCTTCACGGAACGCCAGAAGCAGAGCGCCTTCCCCAGCCTCGAGATGAAGCAGGAGCTGAACGTCAACCTCACCGGGTCCATCGGGGACAAGATCAAGGTCGACGTGGACCAGTCGAGCAACGTCTCCACGACGCTCGACAACAAGGTGAAGCTCCGCTACGAGGGGAACGAGGACGACATGATCCGCTCCGTGGAGCTCGGGAACACGAACCTCTCCGTGGAGGGAGCTTCGTTCCGGCAGGAAGGGCTCTTCGGCATCAAGACGGTGGCCAAGCTCGGGAACGTGGACCTCCAGACGATCGCGAGCAAGCAGGAAGGGAAGACCGAGACCGCGCGGTTCACGCCCACGGGCGAGCTGAAGCGGGAGATCATCTTCGACCTCCAGTACATCCCGCGCCAGTACTTCCTCATCGCGGGCGCTCCGATCGACGTCGACTACACGACGCTCCAGGTGTGGAGGGACGACGCGATCCAGTCGAACAACGTGGGGACGACGAAGCCCGGGTATGCCCGCCTGGATCCCAACCGCCCCTGGGACAGCGCGGACCCCACGAACTTCCACGTCCAGGGCAACTTCGACCTCCTGATCCCGAACCAGGATTACGACATCCGCGACGACCTCTGGATCACGGGATCCGACCGGAAGGTGCCCGTCCTGGTCCTGAGGCGCTCGCTCAACACCAGTGAGGTGCTCGGCGTGACGTACACGCACACAGAGGGCGGCCAGAGGATCCCGGTCGGGAACGCCCCGGCGAACGAGGACAGCATCACCATCAAGGCCATCAAGGTCCGGCCCAACGATCTCCTGGAGGAAGGCGGGTTCTATGACCCGCGCGACCCCCGGAACCAGACGCTCCTCTACGAGCTGCGCAACTTCTACGACATTCGCGGGCGGGATATCTCCATGGAGACGCTCACGCTCCGGGTCCGGCGGATCGACGCCGGGGCGTCCACCCACCCGGAACGGGACGTCGAGGGGACGCAGTACATCGAGATCCTGGGTCTCGATCAGAAGAGCAAGCCCGGCTCGTCCGACGTGAACGCGCCCGACGGCGGGATCGATGACCAGTACATCAATCCGGAGACCGGGATCATCTTCTTTCCCGACGCCCATCCCTTCGCTCCGGACACCTCGTTCTTCCTCGACCAGGAAGCGCGGGAGCGGGTCACGAGCCAGCCTCCGAAGGGCATCTTGAGCGAGACCGGTGAGGCGGAGGGGAGGCTGTGGAATCCCAACGTCTACTACAGCCCGCTCCCCGACCTGCAGCGCGACGTCCGGTACTTCATCGAGGCCGAGTTCAAGAGCAGCACGCAAGGGTTCTCGCTGGGGCGGTTCGACATCATGGAGGATTCGGAGCAGGTGAAGGTGGACGGGATCCCCCAGCAGCGCGGAAGGGATTACAACATCGACTACACCACGGGCCAGATCACCTTCACCCGTCCCCCTGGCCCCAACCAGACCATCAGCGTCGACTACTCGTATGCGCCGGGATTTGGATCCACGCAGATGACCCTTCTCGGAGCCGCGGCTTCGTACGTGCCCGGCCCCAACTTGAGCATCACGTCGAGCGTCCTCTACGACAGCCGGGGCGCCCAGGACAGGCGGCCGAAGCTGGGAGAGGAGCCCGCCCGGTCGCTCATCGGGGACCTCTCCTCGGTCGTGACCTTCCGGCCGGTGTGGATGACGAGGATGGCGAATCTGATTCCCGGGATTCGCACGAACAGCCCGTCCACGCTCAACATCCAGGGCCACGCCGCCGTGAGCAACCCCAATCCGAACACCGAGGGCGAGGCCTATCTGGACGACATGGAGGGAAACCGCGAGACCGTCACCGCTTCGCTCTCCCGGACCCAGTGGTTCTGGAGCGCGATCCCGACGTTCGAGGCTCCGGTGTCCGACACGGATCCGAACCTGCCGGCCCCGCCGACGCTGGTTTCGGCGCACCTGGATCTCCAGTGGTACAACGCGCGGAACGTGAAGGAGCGCGACCTGAAGCCCGTGCTCCTCGACGCCGAGGGAGGGGACAACGAGCACCAGACCCTGGAGCTCAACGTCCTGCCCCCGGCGACCGACACCACGGGCGTCGTCACCGAGTCGAGCTGGACCGGCATCACGCAGTCCATCTCGTCCGTGGGACAGGACCTCTCGAAGCTCCGCTTCCTCGAGATCTGGGTGAACGACTTCCATCCCTATCCCTTCCACACGGACGTGAAGGGCAAGCTCCACATCAACTTCGGCCGGATCAGCGAGGACGCGTTCTGGGATCCGGACACGCTCCCGAACGGCCGGCTCGACACCGAGGACAAGAACGGCGACAGCAAGCTCGACCGGAGCGACGACCTCTCCCTCGACGAGGACACGGGTCTGGACGGCGTCCACAGCGTGAACGAGGACGGCTACTCGCCGTCCAATCGAGACCCGAACCGGGACGACTACTACTTCAATCCGGACCAGACTCCGCTGGACTACAGCGGGATCAACAACATGGAGCGTAACGGTGTCGGCGAGCAGACGGCCCGGCCGGACACGGAGGACCTGAACCGGGACGGATTCGCGGACTTCCAGAACGGGTATTTCGAGGCCGTGATCGACCTCGCGGACACGTCCCGCTTCGTGTCCGTGGACGTGAGCCGGGACTATGCCGCCCTCGAAGACGCGGGAAAGCTGGAGCACCCGATCGCCCCCTTGAACGGATGGCGCCTCTATCGAATCCCGATCAACGACGAGGTGTTCCGCCGCTCCAGCACCTCGGCGAGCTGGACCAACGTCCAGCACATGCGGCTCTGGGTGAACGGAGCCAACCAGCCGCTCAGGATCCAGATCGGCGGGGTCGAGCTGGTGGGAAACCGGTGGCTCGCCGACGCGATCGACTCCGCCGCCACGGACCGGGGGCTCCAGCTCTTCGTGGGGTCCCGGAACAACAAGGACGACGCCGGGTTCTACGAGCCCCCGTACGATCCCGAGAACGCCACCGGGTCCACGGCCACCGAGCGAGAGCAGTCCCTCGCGTTGCGCTTCACGGGTCTCCAGGAAGGGGACTCCCTCCTGGCGTTCCGGACCTCGACCGACGCCGCCGCGACCGGACTGGGGTGGACTCAATACGGCGAGGTCCGCTTCTGGGCGCACGCGGTCGACCCCGCGACGAATTCACGGGACGTTCCGGCCGCTCTCCTCGAGGACCTCCGTGTCCTCGCCCGCTTCGGGCCGGATACCGTGAACTACTACGAGTACAGCGCCCCCCTGCGCCCGGGCTGGAACAAGGTCGTGATTCCCATGCAGCGCCTGTCGAGCGTCAAGGAGTCGGGGCAACGCGACACCACCGGGGCGAGGTTCGAGATCGATCCCGAGACCGGAGAGGTGTTCCGGGCGGTCGGAAATCCCAGTTTCACGCGCATCATCCGCACGAGCTTCGGGGTCACGAGGACCGGGCAAGACGCGATCTCCGACGCGGAGCTCTGGATCGACGACTTGAGGCTCGCGAGCGTGAAACGGGATCGTGGCATGCGTGGTGATCTCAGTGTCCAGGCATCCTTCGCGGACGTGCTCGCGCTCAACGTCAGCTACGAGAACCAGGACGAGAACTTCGTTCGAGTCACGAACAGCGCGAACCAGGGGACCGGAATGAAGCGCGAGGCCATGAGCGTGGCCACGACCTTCCAGCTCGACAAGATCATGCCCACGAGCGGGGTCCAGCTTCCGGTGCGCTTCTCCTTCGCCCGCGCCACGGACGTGCCCAAGTTCCGGACGGGCTCGGACGTGACCCTCTCCCCGACGCGCTCGGCGCTCGAGAGCAACATCCAGAACCGCCAGTCCGTCGACGTCTCGTACCGCCGCACGGGTCCCCGCAAGGGATTCGCGCGGTACACGATCGACGCCATCAGCGGCGGCATGAACTACACGCGGTCCGGAAACCAGTCCGTGAACTCGCTCGACTCGAGCTGGGCGTTCAACGCCAGCGGGAACTACGACCTCCCGCTCGGTGGGGGAGGGCTCGGGCTCTTCGGAAAGCGGATGACGCTCAGCTTCCTGCCCGAGGTGATCGGGCTGAACTTCAACTGGCAGTCGACGCGCGATCTCAAGTACTCGCGGTTCCTCTTCGCCGACCGGGACACCGACAGCACCGTGGTGCGTTCGGACGTGAAGCAGCGGCTCCTCACGCTGGGCGGAAACGCCTCGTGGACCCCGCTCTCCTCCGTGCGGCTCCGGTTCGGCGTCCGGTCGCTCCGGAACATGCTGCTCCACGAAGAGGGGCTCCTCGGATTCAACAAGGGCACCGAGATCGACCACAGCCGGACCCTCGAGCTCAACTACGCGCCCAAGTGGCTCTCCCTTCTCCAGCCCAACATCACGATGAACGGGCGGTACCACGAGAACTCGCGGCCCGAGCTGCAGACCCTGGGGAGCGACTCGACCGGACTCAAGAACATCGACAACTCGGGCTCGGCCCGGGTCACCGCCACCGTTCCGTTCGGCCGGTTCGCGCAGAAGCTGGCGCCGCCTCCGGGAAAGGGGAACGTCTCCTACTTCACGCCCGTGCGCGCGGTCCTGTCCCGGCTCCAGGACGTCCAGCTCACGTTCAACATGGAGCGCGGGAGCTCGGTCTCCCGCGTCTACGGAGACGCGGGATTCTGGTTCGAGACGGGGTTCACCGAGGTGTTCGACCGGGGTCTCGAGGAGTCCCCGAACTCGGTGTTCGCGGCGAGCCGCTCCTACACGACCGGAGCGAACACCACCTTCCGGCCCGTCCAGACGATGACCCTGGACGCGCGCGCGGACCACAGGCTCAGCTTCACGGACGGGAACTTCGGATCGCGGCGGACCCTCTCGCGGACGCTGCCGGACCTCAAGGGCCGGTGGCTCGAGCTCCAGCGGCTCCTCGGGCTGGAGAGCTCGCTCAGCACGATGTCGATCAACTCGGGCTACGTGGTCCGGGTGGAGGAGACCGGGCCGGAGAACGGCGCGGTCGAGATCCGCACGACCACCACGAACTTCCAGCCGCTCATGGGCTGGGACCTCGCCTGGCGGGACGGGCTCCGGGCGAACGTCTCCACGTCCTTCATCGACGCGGTGAGCGTGGACCACCGGCTGAACGACGTCACGGGGGACCGGGAGACCCTGAACACGGAGGTGCGGTTCACGAAGACCTTCCCGGCGTCCCGCGGGATCCGGCTCCCCTTCAGCAGCAACCCCATCCGGCTCCCGAACGATCTGAACCTGAACCTCACCTTCAACTCCATCACGGACCGCAAGGTGACGATCCGCCCCCGGAGCGGCATGCCCGATATCGTGGAGATCGATCAAACGCGCTGGAACGTCGCGACCGCCACGAACTACAATTTCACGAACTCCATCTCGGGGGGATTCAACGCTGCGTATCGGGCGACGAACGACCGGAAGACGAAGATCGAGACGCGTGGCATCACGCTTGGGCTCAACGCCCAGTTCCGCTTCTAGTCCCGCCCGGCGATCGCCGGCGCGGCTGGCGCGGGCGGCGCGCGGTCTCACGCTCTCCGTCGTCCTCGCCCTCGCCGCCATCAGCTCCTGCGGCCGTCCGGCCGAGGCCTTCGACGGGAAGCGCGCCTTCGCGTGGCTGACGCGACAGGTCGACATGGGACCGCGAGCGCCCGGCACCGCGACCCATGACTCCTGCTTCGCCTTCCTCGTCTCGACACTCCGGGGCTACACGCCCCACGTGGAGACGGACACCTTCTATTACGACTCCCCCAGCCTCAAAGGCGAGGTGAGGCTCCTGAACGTGGTCGCCCGCTTCCGCCCGGAGATCGAGCAGCGCGTCGTCCTCGGCGCGCACTGGGACACGCGCCCGTGGGCGGACCGCGACCCGGTTCCCGCGCGGCGAAGCCTCCCCGTGCCCGGAGCCAACGACGGCGCGTCGGGCGTGGCCGTGCTCCTCGAGCTGGCCCGGCACCTCGGGAGCCGGAATCCGCCCACCGTGGGCGTGGATCTCGTGCTCTTCGACGGGGAGGACCTCGGCACGGAAGAGGATCCGAACGGATGGTTCCGGGGATCGCACCGCTACGTGGAGCGGATCTCCGACCGGAAGCCGCCCCTCTTCGCCATCGTGATCGACATGGTCGGAAAGAAGGACCTGACCCTCCACTGGGAGGGGCACTCGCGGGCGCAGGCCTCGAACGTCGTGGACCTGGTCTGGGAGGAGGCACGCGCCCTCGGCGTCCGGAGCTTCCGGTCGGACGTGCGGCACACCGTGTTCGACGACCACATTCCGTTCCTGAACGCCGGCATCCCCGCCGTCGTCCTGATCGACTTCGATTACCCGGAATGGCACACCACCCGCGACACGCCCGACAAGTGCTCCCCGGAGAGCCTCGAGGGGGTCGGTCGGGTCCTCCTAAGCCTCATCACGAAGCCCGGTTTCCTCCATAACTGAAAATCTCCTTGATCCTCCCTATCTGACCGCGTAGGTTGGGGGGTCCGAGTGGGCCCGGGGTCCACTCGTACTTTTTCGGCCCTGGCCCTGGGTCGGGGTCGGGGGGCAGAACCTTGGAACTGAACCAGTTGAGGGAGGACCTCACCCGGAGGTTTCGGGTCCTCCTCGAAGAAGAGTCGTTCGACCTCTGGGATCTGGAATTCGCCTCGCAGGCGGGTGCGACGGTCGTCCGCATTCTCGTGGACCGTCCGCCCGGCGTGACCCTCCAAGACTGCGCTTACTGGAACAAGAAGATCGGGCGGTACCTGGAGGCGGAGAACCTGATCCAGGGACGGTACGTCCTCGAGGTCGGATCTCCGGGGATCGAGCGCGCGCTGACGCGCCCGGAGCACTACGGGCGCTACGTCGGTTCGACCCTCGAGGTGAAGCTCCACGAGCCGCGCGACGGCCGCCGGACGTTTCGGGGGGAGCTGCGCGCGACCGGTCCGGAGTCGATCGTGGTCTCGGATCCGGAGGCGGGGACCGTGTCGCTCCCGTACGGGGCGATCCGGAAGTCGCACCTGATCGTGGATCCATGGGAAGGAATGCGCGGGCAGGAACGCCGCCGCAAAGGATAGGAACGTGGCACGCGAGCCCCAGGTCAAGAACATGAACTACGAGCTGATGGAAGCGATGGCTCAGATCGCTCGGGAGAAGAGCGTCGACAAGGCCATCCTGATCGAGACGCTGCAGGCCGGCCTCCTCTCCGCGGGGAGGAAGCGCTTCGGCCTGAACGCGAACATCGACGTCCACTTCGACGACGCGAGCGGACGCATCGTGATGCGGCTTCGCCGCACCGTGGTCGAGGACGCGGACGACCTCGGCATGGAAGTGGACCTGGCCGAGGCGCGCGGGCTCGAGCCGGAGATCGAGATCGGCCAGGAGCTGGTCCAGGACCTCTCGCTCGAGGACCTCGGCAGGAACGCGATCGCCGCGGCCAAGCAGGTGCTGGTGCAGCGGGTTCGCGAGGCCGAGCGCGAGCGGATCTACGAGGACTACCACGACCGTGTCGGCGAGATGGTGCGCGGAACGGTGCAGCAGGTGGACCGCGGGAACATCTACGTGAAGCTGGACCGCTCGGAGGGGGTGCTGCCGCCGCGCGAGCAGATCGCGCGCGACCGCTACCACCAGGGCGACCACATCAAGGCGTACATCATCGCGGTGGACAAGCTGGCGAGGGGACCGCAGATCATCCTCTCCCGCACGCACCCCGAGTTCCTCCGCCGCCTCTTCGAGGCGGAGGTGCCGGAGGTGGCGGAGAAGATCATCGAGATCCGCGGCATCGCGCGGGAGCCCGGCTCCCGCGCCAAGGTGTCCGTCCTGTCGAACGACGACAAGATCGACGCGGTGGGCGCGTGCGTGGGGATCAAGGGCTCCCGCGTGCAGGCGATCGTGCGCGAGCTCGGCGGGGAGAAGATCGACATCGTTCCGTTCAGCCACGACCCCGTGGTGTTCGTCACGCGCGCCCTCTCGCCGGCCAAGGTGCTCGAGGCGCAGGTCGTGGAGGCGGACCAGAAGATCCTGGTCACCGTGGCGGACGACCAGCTCTCCCTCGCCATCGGCAAGGGGGGCCAGAACGCGCGGCTCGCGGCGAAGCTGAGCGGTTGGAAGATCGACCTCATCTCCCGCAGCGAGCGCGAGCGGCAGCGTGAGTTCGAGAAGAAGGTGCGCATCGACATCGAGGAGCTCGTGGGCGCGGGCCCGAAGCTCCGCGAGAAGCTCATCCGCGAGGGAATCGAGACCGTGCAGGATCTCCTGAAGACGCCGTTCGAGGAGATTCTCGCCATCCAGGGCGTCGGCGAGAAGACGGCCGAGAAGCTCCTGGAAGAGGCGCGCGAGCTGGAGGCGAAGCGAAGCCGGGAGCTCGAGGCGGAGGCCGCCGCCGCCGCGGCCGAGGCGGAGCTCCAGGACTCGCTCCTCGCGGCGCCGTCGCCGACCGCGGCGGCGGTGGACGCTCTGGCGGAGATGCCGGCCGAGGCGCTCGAGACGGAGTCGCCCGCGGATCGGGCCGAAGTGGAAGCGGCGGTCGAGGAAGCCGAGGAGGCGCTCGAGCCCGGTGACGAGCCGGAGCGCGAGGACCTTCCCGACGAGGAGCGGCGCCCCATCGTCAGTGTCGAGCCTAGCGAGGAGCCCCCCGCGGGCACCGCGCCGGGCGAGGCGGGCGCGGAGGATCTACCGGAGAACAAGCCGCCCGAGATCAGCTAGGGCGCGAGAAACGAGGAGCGATGGCAGGGGCCAAACGACGGGTCTACGAAGCGGCGAAGGACATGGGGATGTCGAGCGAGGCGCTCGTCAGCATCCTCCGTTCCCTCCAGGTCGAGGTGAAGAGCCACATGAGCTCGATCGACGAGAGCGTGGTCGAGCAGGTGCGCTCCAAGCTCGCGCGTGAGAAGGAGGCGGTGAAGGAGGAGGAGGCCCGGAAGCGAGAGAAGGCGGTGCAGGCGGCCAAGGCCGCGGCCGAAGCGCAGCGCCGCACCGCTCCCGCGGGTCTCACCGGGCTCCGCGGGAAGCCGGTCAAGAAGAAGAAGCGCGCGGTGGACGAGAAGCTGATCCGCGCGTCGGTCCGCCGCACCATGGCCGAGATGGAAGGGACGAGGCGCCGCCGCCATCACCACAAGCCCGAGGAAGGGGCGGCGGTCGGCGTCGAAGAGGCGCCGCGCGTCATCCGCGTGAGCGAGTTCATCTCCGTCGCCGAGCTCGCCGGCCACCTCGAGGTGAAGCCGCAGGAGGTGATCGCCACCTGCATGCAGCTCGGGATCATGGCGAACATCAATCGCCGTCTCGACCGCGACTCGATCATGGCCGTCGCCGACGAGTTCGGGTTCGAGGTCGAGTTCGTCTCCGAGCTGGGCGAGGTGGAGGAAGAGGTGGCGGTCGAGGAGACCACCGTCCTCCATCCCCGGCCTCCGGTCGTGACGATCATGGGGCACGTCGACCACGGGAAGACCTCGCTCCTCGACTACATCCGCAAGACGAACGTCATCGCCGGCGAGGCCGGCGGGATCACGCAGCACATCGGCGCCTACGAGGTCGAGCTCCCGTCGCGGGACAAGATCACGTTCCTCGATACGCCGGGCCACGAAGCGTTCACCGCGATGCGGGCGCGCGGTGCGCAGGTGACCGACATCGTCGTCCTGGTGGTGGCCGCGGACGACCGCGTCATGCCGCAGACGATCGAGGCGATCGACCACGCGCGCGCCGCGAACGTTCCCATCCTGGTCGCGATCAACAAGATCGATCTCCCGGGCGCGAACGTCGAGATGGTCCGTCAGGATCTCTCGAAGCAGAACCTGCTCGTGGAGGAGTGGGGCGGGAAGACGATCGCCGTGCCGATCTCGGCGAAGCAGGGAACGGGCGTGGAGAAGCTCCTCGAGATGATCCTCCTCCAGGCGGAGCTCCTCGAACTCAAGGCCGATCCGTCCAAGTCCGCTCGCGGCGTGGTGATCGAGTCCCGGGTCGAGCAGGGGCGCGGCATCGTCGCGTCGGTGCTCGTGCAGAAGGGGACGCTCCGCATCGGAGACCCCTTCGTGGCCGGCTCCACGAGCGGCAAGGTCCGCGCCATGACGAACGAGCGCGGCGCCCGCGTCGCCGAGGCCGGCCCGTCGACGCCGGTCGAGGTGCTGGGCTGGAGCGCGGCGCCGCAGGCGGGCGACACGTTCGCCGTCATGGAGGACGAGCGCGAGGCCCGCGAGCTCGCCGGGAAACGCGGCCAGCTCCAGCGCGAGCAGGAGTTCCGCCTCTTCAAGCACGTCACGCTGACCGACCTTTACAGCCAGATCAAGGCGGGCAAGGTCAGCGATCTCCTCGTCGTGCTGAAGGGCGACGTGGACGGCTCGGTGGAGGCGCTCGAGGACTCGCTCACGAAGCTCTCGACGGACGAGGTCCAGCTCCGCGTGATCCATCGCGGCGTGGGACAGATCACCGAATCGGACGTGCTCCTCGCGGCGGCGTCGAACGCGGTCATCATCGGCTTCCACGTGAAGCCCGACCCGCGCGCGACCGAGCTCGCGGCCAAGGAGAAGGTGGACGTCCGGCTCTACGAGATCATCTACGAGGTCGTCGCCGACGTGAAGGACGCCATGTCGGGCCTCCTGAAGCCCGAGATCCGCGAGTCCGTGGTGGGCTCGGCGGAGGTGCGCCAGGTCTTCCGCACCACGAAGTCCGGCGTCGTGGCCGGCTGCATGGTGCTCTCGGGGAACATCCAGCGGAGCGCCCGCGCGCGGCTCCAGCGCGAGGGAGCGGTCGTCTGGGACGGCAAGATCGAGTCCCTGCGCCGTTTCAAGGACGACGTCCGCGAGGTCGCGGCCGGGTACGAGTGCGGCATCGCGCTCGAGGGCCGGGACGACATCAAGGAGAAGGACGTGATCGAGGCGTACGTGCTCGAGGAAGTCGCGCGCCGGCTCTCCTGAGATGAGGGTCGGCACCCTCCGGCTCGAGCTCTTCCTGCCCGCCTCGGATTCCCTCAAGGCCAAGCGGTCGGTCCTGAACCGCGTGAAGGAGCGGGTGCGCACCCGTTTCCACGCGTCGATCGCGGAGGTCGGTGGCCAGGACCTGTGGCAGCGGGCGACGCTGGGAGTCGCGATCGTCGGGAGCGAGCCCTCGGTGCTCGACAAGGTGCTCCACGACATCCTGGCCGCCGTCGAGCGCGAGGACCGTCTCTCCGTGCTGGACTACCAGATCCAGGTGGATTGAACCCGAACCCAGGAACCGCATGTCGCCCGGTGAAAGTCCCAGGACCCGCCGCGTCGCCGACCGCATCGTGGTCGAGATGGCGGAGATCCTCACCTCCCGAGTGGAGGATCCGCGTCTGCGCACGCTGACCGTGACCGGCGCGAAGGTCTCGCGCGACCTCTCGGCCGCGCGCGTCTGGGTGAGCGGGAACGTGCCCGAAGGCGAGGAGCATGCGGTGCTCGGCGCGCTCCGGCACGCGGCGCCCTACTTCCGCTCGCTCCTCGCCCCGAGGCTCCAGCTGCGGATCGTGCCCACGCTGCAGTTCGAGATCGACCGCTCCATCGACACCGGGGCCAGGATCGAGCGGATCCTGCGCGACCTTCGCGAAGGCGAGGCGCCCGGGAGCGACGCTCCGGATCCGGAAGGGGAGTGACCGTGCCACACGACGACTTTCGCCGTTTCCTCGACCGCCACGACGAGTTCCTGATCCTCTCCCACGTCGATCCCGACGGGGACGCGATCGGATCCTGTCTCGCCCTCGCGCAGGGACTGCGCACGGCGGGGAAGCGCGCCGTGATCGCGAACGAGTCGCCGCTTCCCGAGAGCCTCCGGTTCCTCCCCGGCTGGGAGGAGGTCCGCCTTCCCGCCGAGGTCGCGCGCGTGTTCCAGGGCGTCTTCGTGCTCGACTGCTCGTCGGTCGACCGCGTGGGGCCCGGGGCCGCGGCGCTCCTCGGTCCGGACGCCGAGATCGCGAACATCGATCACCACGCGGCGAACGACCACTTCGGAAGTCCGAGGCTCGTGAACGTGGAGGCGAGCGCCACGGCGGAGCTCGTGTTCGAGGTGCTCGATGCCTGCGGGATCCCGGTCGCGCCCGAGGCCGCCGAGTGCCTCTACGCCGGAATCGCCTCCGACACGGGAGCCTTCCGCTTCGCGAACACGACGCCCCGCGCGCTCCGGCTCGCCGCGCGCCTCGTGGAGCGCGGCGCGAAGCCCGCCTTCACGGCGGACGCGCTCTACGGACGCAAGTCCGCCGGGAGCCTCCGCATCCTCGGCCTCGCGCTGAGCTCGCTCGAGAGCCGCGCGGGAGGCCAGATCGGGGTCCTCTCGATCCCGCACGAGATGTTCCGGCGAGCCGGCGCCTCCCCCGAAGAGGCGGACGGGATCGTGCAGTTCGCGAAGTCGCTGAACGGCGCGAGGGTCGGCGTGCTGATCCAGGAGACGAGCCCGGGCGAGACGAAGCTCTCCTTCCGCTCGGACGGATCGGTCGACGTGAACCAGGTCGCGGGCCGCTTCGGCGGAGGCGGTCACAAGAACGCCGCGGGCGCGAAGGTCCGGGGAGACTTCGCGAAGGTGCGCGGCGACGTGCTCGAGGCGCTCGACCAGGCGGTGAATGGCGGACCTCCTCCATCTCGTGGATAAGCCGGAGGGCTGGACCTCCCACGACGCCGTCGCGCGCCTGCGGGGGATCCTTCGCGAGGAGCGCGTCGGGCACGCGGGCACGCTGGATCCCTTCGCGAGCGGGCTCCTCCTCGTGGGAGAGGGGCGCGCCACCGCGGCGCTCGCGCCGCTCGGCCTCCTGCCCAAGCGGTACGTCGCCCGCGCGCGTCTCGGAGTGGTGACCGACACGCAGGACCGGACGGGCGTCGTGCTCTCGAAGACGGACCGGCTTCCCGCGGCGGAGACGATCGAGCCCGCGCTGCAGCGATTCCGCGGCGCGATCCGGCAGACGCCGCCTCTCTACTCCGCCGTGAAGGTGAAGGGGGAACGGCTCTACAAGTCCGCGCGTCGCGGCATCGAGGTGGAGCGCGACGACCGCCCGGTCCACGTGTACGAGCTCGCGCTCGTCGAGACCAGTCTCCCCGAGATCGCGCTCGATCTCACCGTGAGCCGCGGTACGTACGTCCGCACGCTCGCCCACGACCTCGGCCAGGCGCTCGGGTGCGGCGCCCACCTGGTCTCGCTGCGCCGGCTCTCGAGCGGTCCCTTTCGGGTGGAGGACGCCCTCTCGTGCGATCGCGAGTCGGGTCACGGCGAGTCGGACTTTCGACGCCGCGCGCTCCCGCTCCATCGGGCGCTCGGATTCCTGCCACACGTCACGCTCACGGACGAGGAGGCGTCGCGCCTGCGACATGGGCGCGCCCCCTCCCTCACCCGGGATCGCGTGATCGCGCCGGAGCGCTCGTGGCCACTTCCTCCCGGCGAGACGGACTGGCCCCTCGCGCTCACGGACGGTTCCGGCCACGTGGCCGGTCTCGCGCGACCCTGGAACGAGCAGGCCGAGGGCGAGCCGGTACGGCTCCTCCGCGTGCTCGCGGCATCGTGACGACGCGCGAGGGCGGCGGCGGGACGGTGACGGCATGACCGCGACGGGCGCGCGACCGATCGCGCTCGCGATCGGAGTGTTCGACGGGCTCCATCGCGGGCATCGCGAGGTGATGAGAGCCCTCACGGAGCGGGCCCGCTCGATCCGGGGAGCCGCGTGGGTGGCGACGTTCGATCCTCACCCGGACACGGTGGTGCGCGGCGTTCCGGACCGCCCGTGGATCACGCCGCCGGAAGAGCGCGCGGCGATCCTCCACGGGTGGGGCGTGGACCGGGTCGAGACCGTCCGCTTCGATCCCGAGATCCAGGCGCTCTCGCCCGAGGGGTTCCTGGATCGAGTGCTCGGGCCGGGCGCGCCCCTCCAGGTGATCGTGGCGGGCCCGGACTTCCGGATGGGGAAGGGACGCGCGGGAGATCGCGCGTACCTCGAGTCGCTCGGAGCGAAGCGCGGATTCGCCTTCCTCGAGGTCCCGTTCCTGGCCGGCGAGGGGGGCAAGCTCTCGAGCACCCGGCTCCGGGAGGTGATCGCGGCCGGACGGATGGAGGAGGCCGAAGCGATGATGGGACGGCGCTACGCGCTCGAAGGGACCGTGGGCTCGGGGGCCGGCCGTGGAGCCGGACTCGGATTCCCGACGGCCAATCTCGAGGTGCAGCCCCAGAAGCTCCTCCCCGCGCCGGGGATCTATCTCTCGGAGTGCGCGGTCGGCGGGAAGCCCTGCCCGTCGGTCACCTATATAGGGAGCGCCGGCACGTTCGGGCCGGGTCCCGTGCGGGTCGAGGTCCATCTCATGGACTACGCGGGGAGCCTTCGCGGGAGCCGTTTGAAAGCGCTACTGATCTCCCAGATCCGCGCCGATAAAGTGTTTAGCTCGAAGGAAGCACTCGTTTCCGCCATGGAAGAAGACCTGGCCCGCGCCCGGGCCCTCTGGGCTTCGGCCGGGTCGTCGATCTCCTCCCGTGGCTCCTGATTCCCGCTTGAAACCAAGGCCCACTCTTCGGTAGAGTGCTCGCTCGTCGATAGAGAGGGAAGTCAAGGAGGTGGCACCGGTGCCGTTGAGCCCAGACAGGAAGCGCGAAGTGATCGGCCAGTTCAAGACCCACGAGACCGACTCGGGGTCGGCCGAAGTCCAAATCGCTCTTCTCACCGAACGAATCAAGTACCTGACGGAGCATTTCAAGGTCCACAAGCGCGACCATCACAGTCGCCGCGGGCTGCTCCGGATGGTGGGCCAGCGCAGAAGACTGCTCGATTACCTGAAGATGACGAAGATCGAGCGCTACCGGTTGGTGGTCAAGGAGCTCGGACTCCGCAAGTAGCTCCCCCGCGCGAGCGGGCCTCGCCGTTTTCCTCCCCAAGACACGCCCAGAGAACGCCCGATCGGCTCATGGCTCGCCGGGGCGTTCCAGCCGTCCTGAGTCAGTGTTCTGAGAGAGGAGACAACGAGAATGCCCGAAACATTGAGCGTCGAGCTCGGCGGCCGCACGTTCCGGATCGAGGTCGGTAAGGTCGCCAAGCAGGCCTCGGGCGCCACGTGGATCCAGTTCGGCGAGACGGTCGTCCTGACCGCCGCCGTGGCCAGCAAGGATCCGATCGACAAGGACTTCTTCCCGCTCTCCGTCGAGTACCGCGAGAAGACCTACGCGGCCGGACGGATCCCCGGCGGGTTCTTCAAGCGCGAGGGCCGGCCCACCGAGAAGGAGATCCTCTCGAGCCGGCTCATCGACCGGCCGCTCCGTCCGCTCTTCCCGGACGGATACCGGAACGAGATCCAGATCATGTCGACGGTGCTCTCGTCGGACCAGTCGAACGACTCCGACGTCCTCGGGGTCACGGGCGCGTCCGCCGCGCTCATGGTCTCCGACATCCCGTTCCCCGAGCCCGTCTCCGCCGTGCGGGTCGGCGTGATCGAGGGTGAGTTCGTTCTCAATCCCACGTTCCAGGAGCTCGAGCAGTCCGAGCTCGATCTCGTCGTGGCCGCCACCGACACGAACGTCGTGATGGTCGAGGCCGGCGCGCGCGAGGTCCACGAGGACCGGATCATCGCCGCGCTCGAGTTCGCCCACAAGGCGATCCGCGAGCTGAACCGGCTCCAGCGCGAGCTTCGCGCCAAGGTGGGCAAGGAGAAGCGGACGTTCCCGCTCCCCGCGCGCGACGAGATCCTGGCGAAGGCGGTCGAGGCCGAGTTCGGCGAGGCGGTGCGCGCCGCGAACCGCACGCCCGAGAAGCACGCGCGCCAGAACGCGCTCGACCAGGTGCGCGACCAGGCGGTCGCGAAGTTCGAGGCCACGCATCTCGGCTCGTCCTCCGAGGTGAAGAAGGTGATCTACGAGCTCGAAGAGCGCGCCGTTCGCCACATGATCGTGAAGGACCACCGCCGTCCGGACGGGCGCGGCTTCGACGAGATGCGCCAGGTCACCTGCGAGGTGAACGTGCTCCCTCGCACGCACGGGTCGTCCCTCTTCACGCGCGGCCAGACCCAGGCGCTCGTCGTGGCGACCCTCGGGACCAAGGTCGACGAGCAGCGGGTGGAGGAGCTCGAAGGGCAGAGCTGGAAGAGCTTCATGCTCCACTACAATTTCCCGCCCTACTCCGTCGGCGAAGTGAGGCCCTTCCGCGGCCCGGGCCGGCGCGAGATCGGGCACGGAGCGCTCGCCGAGCGCGCGCTCGAGCCGCTCATCCCGTCGGACGTGGACTTCCCGTACACGATCCGCATCGTGTCGGACATCCTGGAGTCGAACGGCTCCTCGTCCATGGCCACGATCTGCGGCGGGAGCCTCTCGCTCATGGACGCGGGCGTGCCGATCAAGACGCACGTCGCGGGCGTGGCGATGGGGCTGGTCAAGGAGGGGGATGAGTTCGCGATCCTGACCGACATCCAGGGCGTCGAGGACCACCTCGGCGACATGGACTTCAAGGTCGCGGGCACCCGGGACGGCATCACGGCGCTCCAGATGGACATCAAGATCACCGGGGTGTCGTACGCGCTCATGGCCGAGGCGCTGGAGAAGGCGCGCCGCGCCCGCCTCCACCTGCTCGACATCATGGAGGCGGCGCTCGACAAGCCGCGCACCGAGCTGTCGCCGTACGCGCCGCGGATCTACATCATGATGATCGACCCCGACAAGATCCGCGAGGTCATCGGACCCGGCGGCAAGATGATCAAGAAGATCAGCGCCGAGACCAGCACCCAGATCGACATCGAGGACACGGGCGAGATCCGGATCGCGGCCTTCAGCGGCGCCGACGGAGACCGCGCCCGGGAGATCATCCGCGGGATCACCGAGGATCCGGAGATCGGCCGCATCTACCAGGGCACGGTCCGCCGCGTCGTGCCGTTCGGCGCGTTCGTCGAGATCTCGCCGGGGAAGGACGGGCTCGTCCACATCTCCGAGCTCGAGACGAAGCGCGTGGAGCGCGTCGAGGACGTGATCAACGAGGGGGACACGGTCCTCGTCAAGGTCATCGGCATCGACCGCGAAGGAAAGATCAAGCTGAGCCGCAAGCAGGCGCTTCCCGGCATGGAGAACATGCCCGTCGTTCCGTCCGAGCCCCGTGAATCGCGCGGCGGCCGCGGCGGGCGTGACGGAGGCAGAGGGGACCGCGATCGCGGTCGCCGGCCGGAGCCTTCACGCCGCTAGCTTCGGTGGCGACTGCCGAGCGTCCGGACCGTCCGTTCTCCCGCGTCGTGCTCCCCTCGGGGATCACGATCGTGGGGGAGCGCATGGAATCGGTGCGCTCGGCGGCCATCGGGGTCTGGATCCGGGTCGGCTCCCGGCAGGAAGCCAGGGCCGAGGCCGGCATGACCCACTTCCTCGAGCACGTCGTCTTCAAGGGCACCCGCCGGCGCGACGCGCTCGCGATCGCGCTCGCGATCGAGTCGGTCGGTGGCCATCTCGACGCCTTCACGGGACGCGAGGTGACCTGCTTCAACGCCCGCGTTCTCGAGGAGCATCTGGACCTCGCCGTCGACGTCCTCTCGGATCTCGCGCTCCATCCCCGCCTCGACCCCGTGGAAGTCGAGAAGGAGAAGGGCGTGATCATCGAGGAG
>DASTBC010000018.1 GCA_035712245.1 Candidatus Eisenbacteria bacterium | reverse complement strand
CCCCGTGCGGGGCACATCGTGTCAGTGGACCACGGAAATACGTGGAGTGAGAAGCCGCATGTACTTTCGGACAGCATCCGCGTTCAATCGTTCGATGTCGGGGTATCCAAGGGCAGACTGGTACTCGCGTATGTCACCCGTGCCATGGGTGAGGCCGACGGAACACTGGGTGATGTGGCTGTGTGGGTGACAAGGCTGGCGGAGAACGGCTGGAGTAGGCCTTTCCGCATGACTACACCAAGCGTGTCTACGGCGTTGATGTTTCCGAGTCTTCGACTCCTGACGTGGGGAGATACCCTCGGCCTTGTCTATGGCCTTAACGAGGATCAGAGCAAGAGGAGTTCGGATGGAGTCCTGCACGGTCGCTTTGTGGGCCACATCTTTCTTGCCCGAAGCTCTGATGGCGGGGCCACGTGGACCGATCCTATACGTGTTCCATCGGTACCGCCGGGTGGCCCCGCTTTGGTGGAGAACCTTGATGCTGTCAAGACGGACGACCGAATTACGGTTCTGTTCAACGCATCCCGTTTGTTCGGAACCAGTATTGGACAAAGTGGTGTCTGGACGGATGTCTCTGCGATCGCTCGTTTCTTGGGTTCCTCGGGAGGCGCGGTCAAATCGCTTTCCGCATCGGCAATCGGAGGCAAAGGCACTGTGGTCTGGATCGATAACCGGTTTAGCGGACCTGATCCAAGAGGGGACTCGGAGTATCCATCCGACTTCAACCAGTGGCCCGACAACGATGTATTCGTGCTCCCCCTCGCCACTCTGTTCCAATCAGCTTCGGTGGACTCGCACCTGGTTCCGGCTCGCCTCACGAAGGACTTACAGCAGGCTCGGGATCTCAAAGTCCGATCAGGCAGCTGGGGAACGATCGTGATCTGGGCCGGACGAAGTAGGGTCGGTCAAACTCGGCGTTCTGAAGGAGTCGCTCCCGCCTTCTTCTTGGCTCGATTGTAGAGAGGGATCCCGCGACGTTGACAACGGTCTGACGGAAGGATAGAGTAGCGATTCAGGTGGGGTGACCGGACGGCCACGCCATCTCCGAAGGCACGGAGGACTCGCAGCGAAGTGCCCGGCTCGCCACGTAGCGACGACCTCAATCCGCGTCACGAATCTTCGCGCCCGATTCATCCGGCGGCGCTCCTTCTCGCCTGCCTTGCGGTGTGTACCGGCCTCGCGCTCACGACTTCGATTCCGCTGCTCGCGGCCGCGGCCGCCGTCGGGTGTGCCGCCGCCCTGCGGGTGGAGGGGAAATCCCTTCGGCAAGAGCTGCCGCTCCTCGTGCTCGCGGCGATCGTGTTCGCGGCGCACACGCTCTTCGCGGGGAAGCCCCTTCTGGAAGCGGCACGGCCCGCGGGGCGGATCGCGATCCGGCTCCTCGCGCTCCTCTATCTCCTCCGTTGGGCAGCCCGGGCGTTCCTCGGGGACGCGGCACGATGGCTCGCGTCGATGCCGGTTCCGGCGAGACCCCGGTTCCTGATCCTGGCCACCGAGAGCGGCCGCCACGCGCTCGCGCTGGCCCCGCGGGCGATCCGCGAGGCGGAGCTCCAGCAGGTCGCGTTGCGCGCGCGGGGGTTCCGGGCGGGGAACGGAGCCCGGGGCAGGGCCCGGTACGTGGCGGCCTGGATGCTCCCCTTCCTCGGAACCATGCTCCGTCTCGGCGAGTCCTACGGGGAGGCCCTCGAGGCACGAGGTTACGTGCTCGGGCGTGCCCGGAAGAGCGGCCTCACCTTGGGGTGGGGTGTGGCGGAAGTCCTTGTCCTGGCGACCGGGGGGATGATCCTGGCCCTCCTCCTGCGTGGCCTCTGACCACCCGGTGGCGGGTGAACCGGGCCTCAGGTCGTTCCGTCTCGCCTTGGAGTACGACGGGACGGATTTCCACGGCTGGCAGGTACAGCGTGCGCATCGAAGCGTGCAGGGGGACCTCGAGGATGCGCTCCGGAAACTCTCCAAGGGTCCGGTCCGGGCGACCGGGGCGGGCCGCACGGACGCGGGGTGCCATGCGGCGGGTCAGGTGGCCAGCGTGACCCTGATGACGCGGCTCCATGCCGAGCGCCTGAGGATCGCGCTCAACGCGCTCCTTCCGCGCGACGTGCGCGTGATCGAGGCCGCCGAGACGGATCCGGGGTTCCACGCGCGATTCGACGCGATGAGGCGCGCGTACCGGTACCTCATCGCGCCGGGACCGGCGGCGATCCTGCGCCGCATGGTGTGGGTGCGTCCGGTGAAGGCGGGTGTTGCCGTGCTGAACGAGGCGTCGCGGCCGCTTCTCGGGACGCACGACTTCACCTCGTTCTCGAAGCGCGGGACGGAGAACGACGGTCCGGAGTGCCGCGTGACGCGCGCGCGGTGGAGCGGGCGCGGCGGCAGGATCCGCTTCGACATCGAGTCGGATCGCTTTCTCTACTCGATGGTGCGGCGCATCGTGTCGACCGTGGTGCGCGCGGCCGAGGACGGCGGCGGCGCCCGCGCCATTCGCCGCGTGCTGGAAGCGAAGGACCGCGGCGCGGCGGCGCCGCCCGCGCCGGCGCACGGGCTCTACCTGATGCGCGTCCGCTATCCGAAGGTGGGCTGGATTCCGAAGGAGCCGATGGATGTCCGTGTCTGATCGAGAAACCAAGTCGCGCGCCGGTCGCGGGGGAACCCTCGCCACCTTCGGCGCCGGAGTCCTCCTGGGACTCCTCGTGCTCGCGGGCCTGATCGTGGGCTCGCCCAAGAGGCGCTCGCTCGCCGACACCGAGAAGCCCGTGGCCATGGCGCCGGCGCCCGATGCGGCGAAGTCGTCCCCGGCCGCTCCGGCCGGGGCGAATCCGGCCCGGCTGGACGAGTCGCGCCGCACGGCCATCGTGGAAGCCGCCGAGCGCGTCGGACCGTCCGTCGTGACGCTGAGCGTCGTGCAGACGCGTGTGGTCCAGACCGCGCCCGTCCCCTTCGGGAGCGACTTCTTCGAGCCCTTCTTCCGCGACATGATCCCGCAGTACCGCTACCGCGAGCAGATCCCGAGCATGGGCTCGGGCTTCATCATCTCGAAGGACGGCTATGTGCTCACGAACGAGCACGTGGTGCAGGGCGCGAGCAAGATCACCGTGATCCTTCCCGACGGCCGCTCCTTCGCCGGGAAGCTCGTCGGCGCGCACCGGGAGTACGACCTCGCGATCGTGAAGATCGAAGGGAAGAACCTTCCGGCGGCGCCGCTCGGGAACTCGACCGACCTCCTCGTGGGCGAGTGGGCCATCGCGATCGGGAACCCGTTCGGATTCCTCCTGAACGACACGCAGCCGACCGTCACGGCGGGAGTGATCAGCGCGACCCGGCGCGACATCAAGGCGACCTCGCAGAGCGCGGGGATCTACAAGAACATGATCCAGACCGACGCGGCGATCAACCCGGGGAACTCGGGCGGCCCGCTCGTGAACGCGCGGGGCGAGGTGATCGGCGTGAACACGTTCATCTTCACGAAGAGCGGCGGCTCGGAAGGGATCGGCTTCGCCATCCCGATCGACGCCACGAAGCGCGTGGTGGACGAGATCATCCGCTACGGCAAGGTGCGGAACGTCTGGATCGGCGTGAGCACGTGGGAGCTGACGCCCTACATCGCCGAGCGGCTCCAGACCGCCGACCGGAACGGCCTCTACGTGGCCGAGGTCGAGCGGCGAAGCCCCGCGGACAAGGCGGGCGTGAAGGTCGGCGACATCATCCGGAAGGTGAACGGGACCCCCGTCCGCGACGGGAACGAGGCGTACCGGGTCATCTTCGGAGCGAGCGTGGGGGACACGATCGCCCTGACCCTGGAACGCGACGGGAAGCTGCACACGGTGAAGCTCCTGCTCGAGGAATCTCCCGAGGGATGAGCCGATGATCGAACGCTACAGCCGGAAGGACATGGCGGCGCTCTTCGAGGACCGCGCCCGCTTCCAGGTCTGGCTCGAGGTGGAGCTGGCGGTGACGCAGGCGATGGAGCGCCGGGGCGAGGTGCCGCGCGGCGCGACGGCGCGGATCCGCGAGCGAGCCTCGGTGGATCCGAAGCGGATCGACGAGCTCGAGGCGACGCTCCGCCACGACGTGATCGCGTTCCTGACCCAGGTCGGGGAGACCGTGGGCCCGGACGCGCGCTACCTGCACCTCGGCATGACCTCGTCGGACCTCGTCGACACCGCGCTCGCCCTGACCCTGACGCGCGCCTGCGATCTCCTCCGCACGGAGACCGAGCCGCTTCGGGAGACTGTTCGCGACCTCGCGCTGCGCCACAAGGACACGCCGATGGTGGGGCGCACGCACGGGATCCACGCGGAGCCGATCACCTTCGGCCTCAAGGCGCTCGTCTGGTACGAGGAGCTGGGCCGGGCCGAGGAGCGTCTCCGCCGCGCGCGCGCCGCCGTCGCCGTGGGGAAACTCTCCGGCGCGGTGGGAACCCTCGCGCACCTGAGCCCGGATCTCGAGGAGGAGGTCTTGACGTCGCTCGGCCTCGCGCCGGAGCCCGCCGCCACGCAGGTCGTGCAGCGCGACCGCCACGCCGAGCTCCTCGCGGCGCTCGCGCTCCTCGGCGCCTCGCTCGAGAAGATCGCGCTCGAGATTCGCCACCTCCAGCGCACCGAGGTGCTCGAGGTGGAGGAGCCCTTCCGCGAAGGGCAGAAGGGCTCCTCGGCGATGCCCCACAAGCGGAACCCGGTCCAGTGCGAGCGGGTTTGCGGGCTCGCGCGCATCCTCCGGGCGAACGCGCACGCCGCGATGGAGAACGTCGCGCTCTGGCACGAGCGGGACATCAGCCACTCGAGCGTCGAGCGCGTGATCGTTCCCGACTCGTTCCTGCTCGCCGACTTCATGGCGGCCGAGATGCGCGGCATCGTGAAGGACCTCCGCGTCTACCCGGATCGCATGCGCCAAAACCTCGAGCGGACCCGCGGGCTCGTCTACTCGCAGCGGGTCCTCCTGGCGCTCACCACCGCAGGGATGACGCGCGAGGACGCGTACGCCGTGGTGCAGGGGCACGCGATGGAGGCGTGGCGGGGAGACCCCGACCTCAAGACGAGGCTCGGGCAGGACCCGCGCGTCACCAAGGTGCTGGATCGCGCCGCGCTGGACGCGTGCTTCGAGCCCGCGTACTTCCTGAGGAACGTGAGCCATATCTTTGATCGTGTTCTGGGGGCGTCGGTTGCAGCCCATCGCTGAGGCCGCCACGGTGGCCCTCCAGGGCCTCGGACCCGACCAGGTGGGGCGCGCGCTGTCGGAGCTCGGACTGCGCCTCAAGCCGGACGAAGCCTCCCGGATGCTGGAGCTCCTGAAGCGCGACCCCACGCGCGTCGAGGCCACGATCTTCGACACGATGTGGAGCGAACACTGCTCCTACAAGAGCAGCCGCTGGGTGCTGAAGTCCTTCCTCCCGACGGAGAGCCCCGACGTCATCCTGGGCCCCGGCGAGGACGCGGGCGTGGTCCGGCTCGGGACGCACCAGGGCGTCGAATACGCGCTCGTCATGGCGCACGAGAGCCACAACCATCCCTCCCAGGTCGTGCCCGTCGAGGGCGCGGCGACCGGCATCGGCGGCATCGTGCGCGACGTCGCCTGCATGGGAGCCGAGGTCATCGGCGTCATGGACGCGCTCCGGTTCGGCGATCCCGAGGGTCGGCACGCGAGCGGCGTGCGGGAGATCGTGCGCGGCGTGGTCGACGGCATCTGGCAGTACGCGAACCCGCTCGGCGTCCCGAATCTCGGAGGCGACGTCTTCTTCTCGCGGCGGTTCGACGAGAACTGCCTCGTCAACGTGGTCGCGCTCGGTCTCGTGCGCGCGGACCGCGTCGTGCGAAGCCGCGTCCCCGAGGCGGCGAAGCGGGAGCCCTACGTGATGGTCCTGATCGGGAAGCCCACGGACGAGACGGGCTTCGGCGGCGCCTCGTTCGCGTCGGCCATTCTCGAGGCGGACGCTCACGAGCAGCGAGGGCACGTGCAGGTTCCGGATCCCTTCCTGAAGCGCGTCCTCTTCGAGGCGAACCGCGCCGCGCTCGCCTGGCTCTTCGAGCAGGGAGCGCCGTTCGGCTTCAAGGACCTGGGCGCGGGCGGGATCGCGTGCGCGTCCTCGGAGCTGGCCGCGGCCGGCGGATTCGGAATGGACGTGGATCTCGACCAGGTCCCCACGCCCGACCGTCCGCTTCCGCCCGAGGTGATCGCGTGCTCCGAGACGCAGGAGCGGTTCGCGATGGTGATCCCCGAGCGGCTCGCGCCGAGGCTCCTCGAGATCTACAACGTGGAGTACGCCCTTCCGCTGGTGTACGACGGCGCGCGCGCCGCCGTGGTGGGGCGCGTGCGCACGGACGACCGCTACCGGATCCTGCGCGGCGGCCAGCCGGTCTGCGACGCCGCGGTGGAGGTGATCACGGCGGGCATCGAGCACAAGCGTCCCGAGCGCCCGCGTCCTCCGAGGCCGCCGGAGCGGGCGCTTCCCGAGGTGCGCGATCACGCGGCGCTCTTCCGGAAGCTCATCGGCGCGCCCAATCTGGGATCGCGCGATCCCATCCTCCGGTACTACGACACCGAGGTACAGGCGCGGATGGTGATCCGGGCGGGGGACGCGGACGCCTCGGTGATGCAGCCCATCCCCGGCGCCCGGCTCGGCTGCGCCATGGCGGTCGCGGGGAATCCCTGGTACGTCGCGGCGGATCCGTACACGGGATCGGCACACGCGGTGTACGAGGCGCTTCGAAACCTGGTCGCGGTCGGTGCTCGGCCGCTCGCCCTCACGGACTGTCTCAACTTCGGAAATCCCGAGGATCCCGAGGTCTTCCACGACTTCACGCGGAGCGTCCGCGGCCTCGGCGACGCGGCGCGCGCGCTCGGTCCACGGGGGACCGCCTGGCCCCCCGTTCCGTACGTCTCCGGCAACGTGTCCTTCTACAACGAGTCCTCGACCGGCCGGTCGATCGAACCCTCGCCCATCGTGGCGGCCCTCGGCGTGATGGACGACTACGCCGTGGCGGTGACGTGGGGATTGAAGCGCGCGGGAAGCGCGATCGTCCTGACGGGCCCTCGCGGGGACCGCACGGGCGCGTCGCAGCTCCGACACGCGCTCACGGGAGAGACGGGCGGCGAGCTGCCCGCGCTCGATCTGGATCTCGAGCGCGCGCGGCTCTACGCGGTGCTCGAGGAAGTGCGGCGGGGCGCGGCGCTCGCGTGTCACGACATCGCGCGCGGCGGCCTCGCGGTCGCGGCGTTCGAGATGGCGCTCGCGGGCCACGCCGCGCAGGGGCTCGGCGCCGAGATCCGCCTCGAGGGGCTTGACGCGAGCGCGCCGGAAGTTCGCGCGTACAGCGAATCGCCGGGGTTCCTCCTCGAAATGGATCCCACGCGTGCGGACGAGGCGGTCGCGCGACTTCGCGCCCTGGGCCTCGACGCGACGATCGTCGGACGAACCCTTGCCGAGCCTCGGTTCCGGATGACGGATGGAGCCGCGGCGCTGGTCGATGCACCCCTGGACGAGCTCGCGCGAATCCACCTCGACGCGATCCGTCCCTACGTGGAGTGACGATGGCGCGCGCCGCGGTGCTTCAGATTCCCGGAGTGAATTGCGAGTACGAGACCGTGCGGGCTCTCGAATCGGTCGGCGTCGAGGGACGCATCGTGCGGTTCAACGAGTCCGCGTCGGCGCTCTCGGAGTTCGACGCGTACGTGATCCCAGGCGGGTTCGCGTTCCAGGACCGGATCCGCGCGGGGGCCGTGGCCGCGAAGCTCCCGGCCGTGGAGCGGATCGCGCGCGAGTCGGAGCGCGGGAAGCCGGTCCTCGGGATCTGCAACGGCGCGCAGGTGCTCGTCGAGGCGGGGCTCGTTCCCGGGATCCGCGGCGGCGTGGTCGAGATGGCGCTCGCTCCGAACCGGGCGCCGCGCCGCCAGGGGTATCTCAGCCGCTGGGTGCGGGTGGCCGCGGGGCAGGGTCCCGGCCACGCGCTCTGGGCCTCGGCGCTCGGGGCCGGCGACCTCGTTCCTCTGCCCATCGCGCACGGAGAAGGACGGTTCCTGACGGCGGACCCCGCCGTGGCCGAGCGCATCCAAAGAGATGGACTGGCTCTGTTCCGGTACGTCACTCCGAGCGGCTCGCCGGCGGCGCGCTATCCGGACGATCCGAACGGAGGATTCCTCCAGGCGGCGGGAATCACGAACGTCACGGGGAACGTGCTCGCGATCATGCCGCATCCGGAGCGGGCGGCGTGGCTCCGGCAGGTGCCCGCGGATCTGGATGGAGCGTGGGGCGGCGCGAGGCGACGCGCGACGGGATCCTTCGATGCGCTCGAAGGGCCCGGGCCCGGGCGGTTCCTGTTCGCGTCCCTGGCGCGTCACCTGGGCGCCCGAGCTCCGGAAGGGGCGAGCGCGTGAGCGCGGCGCTCCGGACGCGGCTCAAGATCGCGGATCTGACCGCGTGGACCGCGCTCGACGCGGGACGACGGCTCCTTCCGCACGGGTACTCCCTCTCGAGGCTCGTGCGGGAGGAGCTCGTTCTCTTCGAGCCCGCGCGTGGATTCGCGGCCGACGCGTTCGAGAAGCCGCTCCTCCATGCGATCGAGAAGAGCAACTTCTTCGTGAATCCGAACAAGGAACAGTTCCGGTTCCTCTCGTCGGCGGATCGGGGAGAGGCGCTGGAGCCGCTCTCCGGAGCCTGGGGCATCCTGTCCCGCCCGCGCGAGGGAACGGAGGACGCGGGACTGCTCGAGCGGCTCCTCCGGGAGCATCCGATGGAGGGGCTCGGCGCGATCCGAAAGGCGAGGATCTGGTGGCTCTGGACGCGGGGACCCGGCGGTGACGCGGCCGTGAAGGCGTGCTACGAGACGCTCGGACCGGTGCGCGGACCCGGGCAGGGGCTCCTGGCGAATGTGCATTCCGAGGCGACGCTCCTCCTCGAGGGCGCCGTCTCGTGGCGGACGATCGAAACGTTCCTGACCGAGGCGGTCCCGGCGATCGGGGCCGCGGCGTGAGCGAGGAGACCCGGAACACGTGAACGAGAAACGCGAACGAGTCGAGAGGAACGAAACCGCGCGGGACGGATCGCAGGTCCTCTCCGGCGACCGGCTCCGGGAGGAGTGCGGCGTCTTCGGCATCTGGGGCGCGGAGAACGCGGCCCGCCTCACGTACGCGGGCCTCTACGCGCTCCAGCACCGCGGCCAGGAGAGCGCGGGCATCGTCGCGACCGACGGGATCGAATTCCGCGAGCACCGGGGCGTGGGCCTCGTCTCGGACGTCTTCTCGGGCGGCGCGCTGGAGAAGCTGCCGGGCCGGATCGCGATCGGGCACAACCGCTACTCCACGACGGGCGGGAGCCATCTCCAGAACGCGCAGCCGATCGTCGTGAACTACCGCGAGGGAACCCTCGCGATCGCGCACAACGGGAACCTCGTGAACGCGCTCGCGCTCCGGGAGGAGATGGAAGCCAACGGCTCCATCTTCCGGACCACGAGCGATACCGAGGTGATCCTCCACCTGATCGCCCGCTCCAAGGCCACGGAGATCGAGCGCATGATCCCCGATGCCCTCTCCCGCTGCCAGGGGGCGTACTCGCTCGTGCTCCTCGCGGGGGACAAGCTCATCGGCGTGCGCGATCCGCGAGGGTTCCGCCCGCTCTGCCTGGGGCGCCGCGGCGAGGCGCACGTGCTCGCGAGCGAGACCTGCGCGCTCGACATCGTGGGCGCCGACTTCCTCCGCGAGATCGAGCCCGGCGAGATGGTGGTGATCGACGGATCGGGGGTCCGCTCGCTCCGGCCGTTCCGCCCGGAGCCGGCGCGCGCCTGCGTCTTCGAGCTGATCTACTTCTCGCGCCCCGACAGCGAGGTCTTCGGCGTGAGCGTCGACACCATCCGCCGGCGGCTGGGACGGCGCCTCGCCGAGGAGCATCCGGCCGAGGCCGACATCGTCATCTCCGTTCCCGACTCGAGCAACAGCGCCGCGCTCGGCTTCTCCGAGCAGTCGGGCATCGCGTTCGAGCTGGGCCTCATCCGGAACCACTACGTGGGCCGGACGTTCATCGCCCCGAAGCAGATCACGCGCGACTTCGGCGTGAACCTCAAGTTCAACGCCGTCCGCCGCATCCTGGAAGGGAAGCGCGTCGTGGTCGTGGACGACTCGATCGTGCGCGGAACCACGAGCCGGAGCCTCGTCGCGATGCTCCGCCACGCCGGCGCCAAGGAGATCCACTTCCGCGTCTCGAGCCCCCCGATCGGCTGGTCGTGCTACTACGGCATCGACACGCCGAACCGCCGGGAGCTCATCGCCTCGTCGCACACGGTCGAGCAGATCCGCAAGTACCTCCACGTCGACTCGCTCGGATACCTCTCGATGGAGGGCCTCCGTTCCTGCGTCGACAAGCCCGACGACCACTGCTACGCCTGCTTCAACGGCGACTACTCGGTGCGGTTCGGCGAGGAGATGGACAAGCTCGCGCTGGAGCGCGGCCGCGTGCCGGAACAGCAGCCCTAGTTCCGAGAAACAAAACGAAAGGCAACTCAGCGCGACGCGGCTCCTGCGAGCAGGCGGAAGGGGCCATCCCCCGCCCCCGCGCGCAGGAGCCGCGTGGCGCTGAGCCGCCTTTCGTTCCGGACGCTCGCGCGTGCAGGATGCACGCGGCCTCCACTCACTCCACGCGAAACGCACGAGCCGCCTGGAGGCGCGCGCCTGCAACTGCGACGTTTCACGGCCCGGTGTGGAGAGTGGCGCCGTGGCACGGAGGTTGCCCCGCAGCCCTCGGAGCACCCCCACGTCCATCGGAAGCGCACACGCTCGCGGGAGCCCCATCCGTGTCGGAAGAGAACGGAAAACGGAAGAAGCTGGGGGAGTACCTGATCGAGGCCGGGCTCGTCACCGAGCACCAGCTCAAGGAAGCGCTCCGCAGGCAGCGGCAGACGCACGAGCCCCTCGGCCGGATCCTGGCGAAGAACGGGATGGTGACCGAGGCGGACATCTGCCGCGTCCTCCACGACCAGCTCGGCCTTCCGCTCGTCGACCTCGCGTCCACGGCGATCGAGGAGGGCGTGATCAAGCTCGTGAAGGAGGAGCTCGCCAAGAAGTACACGGCGATTCCGATCGAGCTGGAGGGAAGGAACACGCTGCGCGTGGCGATGGCCGATCCCCTCAACGCGGCCGCGCTCGAGGATCTCCGCTTCCAGAGCGGCTACTTCATCCGCCCCGCGCTGGCGCCTCCGACCGCGATCGTGGAGGCGATCTCGAAGTTCTACCACATCGACGCCTCGGTGGTCGAAGTCCTCGAGAACATCATCAAGAACGATGCGATCACGGAGATCCACGCGGTCGTGGACGTCGACGAGACCGAGTCCATCGACGAGCTCGCGAAGGCGAGCGGCGGACCCCCCATCGTTCGTCTGGCCAACTGGCTCATCTCGCGGGCGGTCGAGCTGCGCGCGAGCGACATCCACATCGAGCCCCAGGACAAGGGCGTCGGGGTGCGCGTGCGCGTCGACGGCCTGCTGCAGGACCTCGAGCGGCTGCCGAAGTGGACGCAGGGCGCCCTGATCTCGCGCATCAAGATCCTCGCCTCCCTCGACATCGCGGAGAAGCGCCTCCCGCAGGACGGCCGCTTCCGCGTCGAAGTGGAGGGACGGCGGATCGATCTCCGCATCTCCACCCTCCCGTGCGCGCACGGCGAGAAGGTCGTGATCCGCATCGTGGACCAGGAGCGGTCGGCGTTCCGCCTCGACACGCTCGGCCTCGTGGAGCGCGACCTGGATCGGATCCGCGGCTACGGCCAGCGCCCGCAGGGGATCCTGATCGTCACGGGTCCGACGGGAAGCGGGAAGACCACCATGCTCTACTCGCTCCTGTCCGAGATCCACACGGTGACCAAGAACATCGTGACGGTCGAGGACCCGATCGAGTTCCAGGTTCCCGGCGTGAACCAGGTGCAGGTGGACGAGAAGAGCAAGAAGACGTTCGGGGCGGTGCTCCGCGCGATGCTCCGCCAGGATCCGGACGTGATGATGATCGGCGAGATTCGCGATCTCGAGACCGCCCAGATCGCCTTCCGCGCCTCGATCACCGGACACCTGGTGCTCTCCACGGTGCACACGAACGACGCGCCCTCCGCGATCACGCGGCTCGTGGACCTGGGGCTCCAGCCGTACATGGTGGCCTCGAGCCTCATCGGCGTCGTCTCCATGCGCCTCGTCCGCACGCTCTGCCCGCGCTGCAAGGACGGCTACGGTCCCTCCGCGGAGGAGCTCCGGCTCATGGGGCTGTCCGCGCGCGACGCCAAGGAGATCGTCCTGTATCGGCCAGTCGGGTGCGACCACTGCCTCGAGACCGGGTTCCGCGGGCGGACGGGCGTGTTCGAGCTCCTGGACATGAACGACGTGGTCCGGCGCCTCATCGCGAGCGGCGCGGCCGAGTCGATGATCCGCCAGGCCGCGATCGAATCGGGGATGATCCCGATCGGACAGGACGGCATGTCCAAGGTCCTGGCCGGGGAGACCTGCATGGAGGAGCTCCAGCGAGTTCTGGTGTACGAGGAGGAAGTGGCCCGCCTCTGCCCGGGATGCCACGCGACCGTCTCCTCGGAATTCCTCTTCTGTCCCCACTGCGGTCACGTGTCCGCCCACGCCTGCACGCGCTGCCAGCGCCGCGTGGACGCGACCTGGGCGTACTGCCCCTCCTGCGGCGAGCGCCGGCCCGGCCACATCGCTCGCGAGGACGAGACGCTGGTGGGCTCGGACCCCGCCGAGCTCCCGTCGGGGGACGATTCCCGCGAGGGTTCGGAGCCGCGCGACCCGGCTTCCAGCCCCTCCCGCTCCTCGCGGGATCCGATCGGAGCCCGCCGGGGCGCTTGACCCGTCGAGGGTCGGTTCTTAGAATCGCCCGACTTCACTTCGATGGATCCCGCCGTACCGCGGCTCGCCGCGCCGGCGACGCGCGCACCCCGGAGCGTCATGTCCGTCCAGGATTCCCGCCGTCAGAAGCTCGACCAGCTCCGCTCGCGCGGGGTTCCGGCGTATGACTATTCCTTCCCGGTGACGCATCGCTCCGCGCGGATTCGCAGCGACGCGACCGCGCTGGAGCAGGGCGGCGGGAAGGTGCGCGTGGCCGGACGCCTCATGACCAAGCGGGGACACGGGAAAGCGTCCTTCGCCCACCTGAAGGACGCCGACGGAACGATCCAGATCTATCTGCGCGAGGACGTGCTCGGTCCCGACACCTACGCCATGGCCATGGAGCTCGACCTGGGCGACTGGGTGGGGGTCGAGGGGCCCGTCTTCCACACCAAGACGGGCGAGACGACGGTGCGTGCCGACTCCATCCGGCTCCTCGCCAAGTCGCTCCGCCCGCTTCCCGAGAAGTGGCACGGGCTCACCGACGTCGAGACCCGGTACCGCCAGCGCTACGCCGACCTCGTGGTGAACGACGACGTGCGAACCGTCTTCCGCGCCCGAGCGAGCATCCTGCGCGCGATCCGGGAATTTCTGGACGGACGGGGGTATCTGGAGGTGGAAACCCCGGTGCTCCAGCCGCTCTATGGCGGAGCGGCCGCGCGGCCGTTCGTCACGCACCACAACGCCCTCGACCGGACGCTCTATCTCCGGATCGCGGTCGAGCTCTACCTGAAGCGGCTCATCGTGGGAGGCCTGGACCGGGTGTACGAGATCGCGAAGACCTTCCGGAACGAGGGCATCGACCGGTTCCACAACCCGGAGTTCACGATGCTCGAGTACTACCAGGCCTTCGCGGACTACGAGGAGATGATGCAGGTCACGCAGGATCTCCTCCTCCACACGATCCGCGCGATCCACGGCGCGACGACGATCCCGTTCGATGGGCAGGAGATCGACTTCACGCCCCCGTGGCCCCGAGTCACGTTCAAGGGCGCGGCCGCGAAGGCGCTCGGCGTGGAGCGCGTTCCGGACGGGGAGGAGGAGCTCCGCGCGCTCGCGCGGAAGGCCGGCCTCTCGATCGACCCCTCGTTCACCTACGGGAAGGTGCTGGACGAGATCATCTCGGAGCGGGCCCAGCCCGGCATGATCTCGCCCGTCTTCCTCATCGACTACCCGCGCGACATCTCTCCGCTCGCCAAGCCGAAGCGCGGCGACCCTTCGGTCGTCGAGCGGTTCGAGCTCATGGTGGCCGGGATGGAGGTCGCGAACGCCTTCTCCGAGCAGAACGATCCGGCCGAGCAGCGGCAGGCCTTCGAGGCCCAGCTCGAGCAGCGGCGACGAGGCGACGAGGAGGCGCAGCTCCTCGACGAGGACTACCTGCGCGCGCTCGAGCTCGGCATGCCGCCGACGGGTGGCGTCGGGATCGGGATCGACCGGCTCGTGATGCTCCTCACCGACTCGCGTTCGATCCGGGACGTCGTCCTGTTCCCGCAGATGCGCGCCGAGGAAGTCGAGGCGGATTGAGCCGGCGAACGCCGGGTGCGACCGACCGCCGATGAGCTACGTCTGGATCATCGCGTCGCGCTACCTTCGGTCGAAGCGGCGCCTCAACTTCATCACGCTCGTGAGCATCCTCGCGACCGGCGGCGTCCTCACGGGCGTCGCCGCGCTCACCATCGTCCTCTCGGTGATGAACGGCTTCGAGGACGAGGTGCAGCAGCGGATCGCGGGAACGAACGCCCACGTCGCCGTGCTCGGCGGGGACGACCGGCCGCTCGAGCCCTCCGCCGGACTCGAGAGCGCGATCCAGGGCTCCGTTCCCGAAGCGAAGGTCGCCCCATTCGTCTACGGAAAGGTGATGGTGGCCTCGCGGCACAGCGTCGACGGCATGGTGCTGAAGGGAGTCGATCCCGCGCGCGAGCCCCAGGTGACCGACATCCTTGCGCGGCTCACGCCCGCGGACGCGCCCTTCGACGGGGAGGACCTTCCGGGGATCGCGCTCGGGCAGGAGCTCGCGGCACGGCTCCGCGTGGCGAAGGGCGACGTGATCCTGATCAGCGTGCCCACGGACGTCGGTGGACTCCTCGGAGGCGTGCCGCGCACGCGCCGCCTTCGCGTCGGCTCCATCTTCCGCTCGGGCCTCTACGAGTACGACTCGTCCTTCGGGGTCGTGCCGATGGCGACGGCGCAGCAGTTCTTCGAGATGGGGACCGCGATCACCGGCTACCAGCTCCGCATCCCGGACATGTTCCGCGCGCAGGAAGTGTCGCGGCGCGTGGAGGGCGCGCTCGGTCCCGGCTACCGCGCGACGAACTGGATCGACCTGAACCGGAACCTGTTCGCCTGGATGCGCATCGAGAAGGCGGTGATGTTCACGATCCTGATCCTGATCGTGGCCGTCGCCGCTGTGAACATCGTCTCGAGTCTCGTCATGGTGGTCATGGAGAAGCGCCGGGACATCGGGGTTCTCCGGACCATGGGCGTCACGCCGCGCGGGATCATGCGGATCTTCCTCCTGCAGGGGACGCTCATCGGATTCGCCGGAACGATCCTCGGGCTCTCTCTGGGCTACGCCGTCTCCTACGCGCTCGGCCGCTACAAGCTCCTCCACCTCCCGGGCGAGATCTATTTCATCGACACGCTTCCCGTGAAGATGGAGGCGCTGGACTTCGTCCTGGTCGCGGGCGCGGCCACGGCGATCTGCTTCCTCGCGAGCCTCTATCCCGCGTGGCAGGCGGCCAGGCTTGCCCCGGTGCAGACGATCCGCTATGAATGAGTCGTCGCCCTACGCCCTGGAAGCGGTCGGGCTCGCGAAGACGTACCGGGAAGGGTTCGCGCCCGTCGAGGTGCTCCGGGGCGTGGATCTGGAAGTGAGGCCGGGAGAGATCGTGGCGGTGGTGGGCGCTTCCGGGTCCGGAAAGTCGACCCTCCTCCACCTCCTCGGCGGTCTCGATCACCCTTCGTCGGGAACGGTCCGGATCGGAGGCGAGTCGATGACCTCGCGGAACGAGGACGGCCGGTCCCGGCTCCGCTCCAGGTCCGTCGGGTTCGTGTTCCAGTTTCACCAGCTCCTGCCGGAGTTCACCGCCCTGGAGAACGTGATGATGCCCGGGTGGATCGCGGGAGGAAGGGCCGAGTCGGAGGCGCGCGCCAGGGCGGAGGAGCTTCTGGGGCAGCTCGGTCTCCGGGAGCGGGCGGAGCACAAGCCCGCCGAGCTCTCGGGCGGGGAGCAGCAGCGGGTCGCCGTGGCCCGTGCCTTGCATCGGAGGCCGGCCGTGCTGCTCGCGGACGAGCCGACGGGGAACCTGGACCGCGTGGCGGCCCAGGGGCTTATGGAGATCCTGGAGCGGTTTCGCCGGGACGAGTCGCAAGCCACGGTCGTTGCGACACATAACCCCGATTTGGCCCGGGCGGCCACACGCGTGCTCTCGCTTGAGGATGGCCGACTCAGGCCGATGAAAGTCTAGGAAGCGCGCATCTAAAGGGGCGGCAGGAGGGAGTCAGGGCCATGCAGTGCCAGCTGTGCGGGAAACGACCTGCGGTCGTGCACTTCACCCAGATCGAGAACAACAAGAAGTCCGAGTATCACGTCTGCGAGAAGTGCGCGGAGGAGCGCGGGTTCCACACGCCTCTCTCCAAATCGAAGTTCTCGGTCGGGGATCTCCTGGCCGGGATGGTGGACCAGACCGGCGGGGGCGAGGAAGCCAAGGTGGGACGCGTGCAGTGTCCCCGCTGTCACATGGTGTACTCCGCGTTCAAGGAGTCGGGCCGGCTCGGCTGCTCGGAGTGCTACACGACCTTCCGGGCGCAGCTGCGCCCGCTGCTCCGCCGCATCCATGGGAGCACGAAGCACGTCGGCAAGACGCCGGTGCGCGACTCCGCGCGCGTGGCGCTCCGGCGCGAGATCCAGAAGCTCCACGAGGACATGCAGAAGGCGATCGAGCACGAGGAGTTCGAGGCCGCGGCGCGGCTGCGCGACCGCATCCGGACGATCGAGACGCAGGGAGGCGGCGAGCCCTCGGGCGGGAGCCTGCCGGCGGGAGAGGAGTCCCGATGAAGCTCGCGGGCCTCGCGCACAACCTGGGGCGGTGGCTCGACGGCTCCGGCCCCGCGTCGGACGTCGTGCTGAGCACGCGCGTCCGGCTCGCCCGGAACCTGAAGGAGGTTCCGTTCACGCACCGCGCGCGCGAGGAACAGCTCGCGATGGTGTACTCGAGCGTCGTCTCCGCCGTGCGGAAGACGCCGGCGCTCGTGTCGTCGTCGGCGCTCCAGATGCGCGAGCTGACGCCGCTCGACCGGCAGTTCCTGGTGGAGCGGCACCTGATCTCGCACGATCTCGCCGACAACGGCCGCCTGCGCGGGCTCCTGCTCGTGCCCGACGAGAGCGTCTCGGCGATGGTGAACGAGGAGGATCATCTGCGGCTCCAGGCCCTGGCGTCGGGGTTCCAGCTCCGCTCGGCGTGGGAGTCGGTGAACGCCATCGATGATGAACTGGGACAGGACCTCGACTATGCTTTCAGCGAGGACCTGGGCTACCTGACCGCGTGCCCGACGAATGCGGGCACGGGGATGCGCGCCTCGGTCCTGATCCATCTTCCGTCGCTCGTGCTGACGAAGCAGATCTCGCGCGTGCTCCAGGGCATCACGCAGGTGGGGCTCGCCGTGCGCGGGTTCTACGGCGAGGGATCGCAGATCATGGGGAACTTCTTCCAGATCTCGAACCAGACCACGCTGGGGCAGAGCGAGAAGGAGACGGTCGAGAGCTTGGAGCGCGTCACGCGCCAGATCATCGAATACGAACAGAAGGCGCGCGACGAGCTCCTCAAGGAGGCCCGGGTCCAGATCGAGGACAAGATCTGGCGGGCGTACGGCGCGCTGAAGCACAGCCGCGTGATCTCGTCGTCCGAGGTGGTGAACCTGTCGTCCGCGGTGCGCTTCGGCGTGGCCCTCCAGATCGAGGGGCTCGCGAGCGTCCGGACGCTGAACGAGCTCTTGATCCGCACCCAGCCGGCTCACATCCAGCTCGCGGCGGGGCAGGAGCTGGAGCAGCGGGAACGGAACGTGATCCGCGCGAACTACGTGCGGACCTTGCTGGACTCGAGCGCGGCCAACACCGTCAATCCGAACTGACCGGTACGGAAGGCTGACGGGGGAGCCCCCCGGAGGGATCATCTTCGATGCATGACAAGTTCACGGAGCGCGTGCGCAAGGTGATGTATCTCGCGCGCGAGGAAGCGGCGCGCCTGCAGCACGATTACATCGGGACCGAGCATCTCCTCCTCGGCGTGATCCGCGAGGGAGAGGGGATCGCCGCCACCGTGCTCAACAATCTCGGTCTGGATCTGGACGCGATCCGCCAGGCGGTCGAGAGCATGGTCGCCGCCACCGGCGGCACGCTGACGATCGGAGAGATTCCGTTCACGCCGCGCGCGAAGCGGGTGCTGGAGCTCTCGGTCGACGAGGCGCGCCAGCTCGGACACAACTACGTCGGAACCGAGCATCTTCTTCTCGGGTTGATCCGGGAAGGGGAAGGCGTCGCCGCGCGGGTCCTGCTCGAGCTGGGCGTGGACCGCAAGAAGGTCCGCGAAGAGACGCTGAAGCTCCTGGGAGGGACACCGTCCGTGTCGCAGCCCGAGCGTGAAGGCAAGGTCGAGACTCCCGCGCTGAACCAGTTCGGTCGCGACCTCACCGCGCTGGCCCGGGAGAGCAAGCTGGACCCCATCATCGGGCGCGAGTCCGAGATCGAGCGGGTGATCCAGGTTCTCTCCCGCCGCAAGAAGAACAATCCGATCCTGATCGGGGAGCCCGGCGTGGGGAAGACCGCCATCGCCGAGGGGCTCGCCGAGCGGATCGTCGAGAACAAGGTCCCCGAGACCCTCAAGGACAAGCGCATCGTGACCCTGGACCTGGCGGCGGTGGTCGCCGGGACCAAGTACCGCGGCCAGTTCGAGGAGCGCCTGAAGGCGGTCATGAACGAGATCCGCGAGTCGAAGGACACGATCATCTTCATCGACGAGCTCCACACGATCGTCGGAGCCGGCGGCGCCGAAGGGGCCATCGACGCCTCGAACATGCTGAAGCCCGCGCTCGCGCGCGGCGAGCTCCAGTGCATCGGCGCGACCACCCTGGACGAGTTCCGCAAGTACATCGAGAAGGACGGCGCCCTGGAGCGGCGGTTCCAGCCGATCATGGTCGATCCGCCGTCGGTCGACGAGACGATCCAGATCATCATGGGGCTCCGCGACAAGTACGAAGCGCACCACGGCGCCAAGTACACGGACGACGCCATCCTCCAGGCGGTGCGGCTCGCGGACCGCTACATCAACGACCGCTTCCTCCCGGACAAGGCGATCGACGTGATCGACGAGGCGGGCGCGTGCGCGCGGCTCTCCATCTCCGCCATTCCAACCGAGGTGCGCGAGCTGGAGAAGCAGGTGGAGGAGGTCGCCAAGGAGAAGGAGGCCTCGATCCAGCAGCAGGAGTTCGAGAAGGCCGCCCGGATCCGCGACAAGGAGAAGGAGCTTCGCGCGAGACTCCGGGAGATCAAGAAGAACTGGACCGACATCAAGCACGAGACCCAGGCCACGGTGGACGCCGACCTGATCGGCACGGTGATCGCCCGGATGACGGGGATCCCGATCGCCCGCATCGAGGAGAAGGAGTCCGAGAAGCTCCTCCGGATGGAGGAAGAGCTCCGGAAGTCGATCGTGGGCCAGGACGAGGCGGTCGCGGCGGTGTCCCGCGCCATCCGGCGGAACCGGGCCGGGCTGCGCGATCCGCGACGGCCGATCGGCTCGTTCATCTTCCTCGGCCCGACGGGGGTGGGGAAGACCGAGCTCGCGCGCGTCCTCGCGCGGTTCCTCTTCGACGATCCCGACGCGCTCATCCGCATCGACATGTCGGAATACATGGAGAAGTTCTCGGTCTCGCGCCTCATCGGCGCGCCTCCGGGATACGTGGGACACGAGGAGGGGGGCCAGCTCACCGAGAAGGTGCGGCGCAAGCCCTACTCGGTCGTGCTCCTCGACGAGATCGAGAAGGCGCACCCGGACGTGTTCAACATCCTCCTGCAAGTGCTGGACGACGGGATGCTGACGGACAGTCTGCGCCGGAAGGTCGACTTCAAGAACACGGTGCTCATCATGACCTCGAACCTCGGCGCGCGTCAGATCAAGGGAGGCCGGAGCCTCGGGTTCGGGGAGCAGACGGAGGAGTCCGCGTACGGCGGGATGAAGCGGACCATCCTGGAAGAGCTGAAGAAGTCGTTCAATCCGGAATTCCTGAACCGGATCGACGAGGCGATCGTCTTCCATCCGCTCGACCGCCCGCAGATGCACTCGATCACGACCATCCTGCTCGCCCAGGTCGCCGAGCGGCTCCGCGTCGGAGGAATCAAGGTCACGTTCGACGACTCGGTCGTGGATCTCCTGATCGAGAAGGGGTTCGACGCCACCCTCGGCGCGCGTCCCCTGAAGCGCGCCATCCAGAAGCTGATCGAGGATCCGCTCTCCGAGCACGTCCTTCGGGGCAAGCTCAAGGACGGGAGCGATGTCCAGGTGTCCCGCCAGGGTGACGAGCTGACATTTACTTCTTGAGGCGTTTCGCTCCGAAGACAGGGACGTCTGCCGGCGGGGCGGCGCGTGCCCCGCGTCCGCTCTGGCCGGATCCGGCCACGTTTCTCGCGGTGCTCAGCGCGGTGCTCGCGCTGGCTCTCGGCCCGCCCGCGCTCGCGCAGGTCGCGCAGACGGAGCCGGACGCGCGCGTCTATAACCCACCTCCCGGGATGCCGGACACGTCCATCGTCCTGCCCGCGGTGCCCGACACGACGGCCGGCTCTGAGGCGCCCGCCGATTCGTCCGTTCTCCGAACCGCGCCGTCCGAGCCCCCGGCGCCGTCGATCCAGCTGCCGCTCTCCCCGCCGGACGAGGGGACCGGGGTCCGCATTCGCTCCGTTCGCGCCGCAGGATTCTCGCAAGTGGACTCGATCGTGGTGATCCGGACCTTCGGCCTCCGCGCCGGAGACGCCCACTCCCGCGAGGCGGTGCGCGAGGGCGTGCGGCGGCTCTACCAGAGCGGGCTCTACACGGACGTCAACGTGACCGACGTTCCCGACGCCGGCGGGGTCGCGCTCACCGTCACCGTGACGGAGCGGCCCCGCATCCACGCGGTTCGTTTCGAGGGCGGCGGGAAGATCGACGAGTCGACGCTCAAGGGGAAGCTCACCCTCGCCGAGGGACAGCTCCTGGATCAGGGCACGCTGGCCCTGGACGAGGCCAAGCTGGCGGAAGCGTACGCGGAGGAGGGATACGCCCGCGCGAAGATCACGAGCAAGGTCGTCCCGTTCGGCCCGGGAACCGTCGACGCGGTGTTCTCGATCGACCCGGGCGAGAAGGTCAAGGTGCGCGACGTCGTGATCCACCAGCTCCAACCCTTCCCGGGCATCCACGCGGGCGAGCTCAGGGACGCGATGAAGAGCGAGACTCCCGGATTCCTGAAGAGCGGCGTCTACAAGCCGTCGCACCTCGAGGAGGACCACACGCAGCTCCGCCTCTACATGAGGAGCCGCGGCTACAAGGACGCCGACGTCGACTCGATCCGTCCCGAATTCCTCGCGGACGGGAAGGGCGTCCGCCTCCACGTCTACATCCGGCCGGGGGAGCGGTATCGCTTCGGCACGATCCAGTGGGCCGGGAACGCGTCGGTCGGAACCGAGGCGCTCCAGGCGGTGACCGCGGTGGTGCCGAACGCGCCCTACAGCGAGCCTCAGATCCACAAGACGCTCGAAGGCGCGTACACGCTCTACCAGGAGCTGGGGTACCTCTATCTCTCGATCGACCCCCAGTTCACGGAGCGCGGATCGATCGTGGACGTGACGTTCACCATCCAGGAAGGAACGCGGTCGCGCATCGCCGACCTCCAGATCGTGGGCAACACCCGCACCAAGGAGAACGTGATCCGCCGGGAGGCCCTGGTGCGTCCCGGGGACGTGTTCCGGCGCTCGACGCTGATCCGGACGCAGCGCGACATCTTCGCCCTGGGCTTCTTCCAGGACGTGCAAGTCGACTACGCCCCGACGGGGGACAGCGCCGACATCAACCTGACGCTTCGGGTTCAGGAGAAGCAGACCGGCACCGCCAGCGCGGGAGCCGGATTCGCGAGCAGCACCGGGCTCACGGGCTTCCTCGAGCTGGGGCACAACAACCTCTTCGGGAACGGGCAGAGCATCAACCTCCACCTGGAGCGGGGAGGGAAGCGAAGCAGCTTCGAGCTCTCCTTCACCGATCCCTGGTTCCGCGACACGCCGCTCACGGTTGGGTTCAGCCTGTTCAACATGGAGCGGGAGTACGACGTGTACGACCGGCGGGACGTCGGAGGCGGGGTCCGCTTCGGCCGGCCCATCCCCTGGCCCGACTACGCCAGGGGGCTCATCTCCTACGACCTCCGGAACGTGACCCTGAAGGACTTCGATCCGCCCCTTCCGGGGGAGTCGGGGAACCTCACGTCGCTCCGGAACTCCGACTGGCCCCGCCTCGTGAGCAGCGTCACGGCGACCTTCTCCCGGGTGAGCACGGACAACCCGTTCTACGCGAGCCGTGGATCCCGGCTCGTATGGACGAACACGTTCGCGGGTGGACCCCTGGGGGGCGTCGAGCAGTTCTACAAGGGGACCCTGGACCTCAAGACCTACTCGCGGCTGACCGGCCGCTTCGTCCTCATGGTCCGGGGCCGCACCGGCTTCCTCGGCGGCAAGAGCGTCCCCGAGTACGAACGCTTCCGCCTTGGCGGCACGACGGTGGACTATCTTCGCGGGTACGAGGACTACTACGTGGTGCCCCGGGCGAACATCACCCGGGACGCCCTCGGACGGATCGTCGAGCGGTATCCGGGCGGGCGGCGGATGATCATCGCCGGAGCCGAGATCCAGTTCCCCGTCGCGGAGCCGCTCCACGGGCTCCTCTTCTTCGACGCCGGGAACGCATGGAACTCGACCCGGGAGATCGATCTCGGAGACCTGCGGCGGGCGGTCGGGTTCGGCGCGCGGTTCGAGGTGCCGGCCCTGGGGAGGATCGGGTTCGACGTGGGGTACGGTCTCGACCGGGAGGAAGGGGCCGGCTGGAGGACCCACTTCCAGCTCGGCAACACACTGTGATGCAAGGAGTTAGGGTATGACTCGACAGCTGGCCCGCCGTGCGATAGTCTGGGCGCTAACCTGTGCCGTGCTCCTGAGCCCGGCGCTGGCCGTGGCGGACGTCAAGCTTGGGTTCATTGACTCGGACCGGATCTTCGAGAACTATTCGAAGACCCAGGAAGCGCAGGCGTCCTTCAACCGCGAGGTCCAGGAGCTGTCCAAGACCGCGCGCGAGATGAAGGATCAGATCAACGAGCTCCAGAAGAAGCTCGACCAGCAGGGCCCGATGCTCAGCGACGCCAAGCGGGACGAGCAGAGCGCGGAGATCCGGCGGAAGACGAGCGAATACGAGCTGTTCGTCCAGCAGAACTGGGGTCCGGGAGGTCGGATCTCCAAGCTGAACGAAGAGTTCCTGAAGCCGATCGTCGATCGCGTCCACGCCATCGTGGTCGAGATCGGAACACAGGAGGGCTACGCCCTGATCTTCGACGCTGCGGACCAGAACATCATCTTCGGGGACAAGCAGTTCGATCTCACAGAGCGTGTCCTCGCTGCTCTCCGGGACGAGGACGAGGGAAGGCGCACACCGGGAAGGCCACTGACCAATACGTCCGGCTCGGGCACGAGCCAGACGTCGCCGGGCACCACGCCCGGAACCGGTCAGCAGCAGCAGACCGAGTGAGCCGTACCGGGAGGGCCCCGGCTTCAGGGAGTGCGGGTACCGGGGAGCCACTCGTCCACGGCAGGGAGCCTCGGATGAAAGTCACGCTGGACGCGATCGCGAAGGCGATCGACGGCACGGTCGTCGGCGACGGCTCGGTCGAGATCGTCGGCGTGGCCGGCATCCGCGAGGCTCGTGAGGGGGAGCTGACCTTCCTGGCCAACCCGCGGTACGAGCCCTATCTCGAGCGGACCCAGGCTTCGGCCGTCATCGTGGCCGAGAACCACCTGAGCTGCGGCAAGCCGCTCATCCAGAATCCGAACCCCTACCTCGCCTTTCTCAAGGCGGTGCGTCTCTTCCAGGGGGACGGACCTCGGCCCGATTGCGGCCGGCATCCGTCGGCGGTGGTCGCTCCCGACGCCGTCGTCGATCCCACCGCTTCCCTGGGACCGTGCGCCGTCGTCGAAGCGGGTGCCTCGATCGGCGCCCGGTCGATCGTCCACGCGGGATGCTACGTGGGCGCGGACACCCGGATCGGAGAGGACTGCCTCCTCTACCCGAACGTCACGCTGCGCGAGCGGTGCGAGCTCGGGGATCGCGTGATCGTCCATTCCGGAACCGTGATCGGCAGCGACGGGTTCGGGTTCGTCCGCGACGGAGAGATCTATCGCAAGCTGCCGCAGGTGGGGAACGTCGTCGTCGAGGATGACGTCGAGCTCGGAGCCTGCGTCACGATCGACCGGGCCACGACCGGAACCACGCGGATCGGATCCGGCACCAAGGTCGACAACTTGGTCCAGATCGCCCACAACGTCCAGATCGGGAAGAACTGCATCATCGTGGCCCAGGTGGGGATCTCCGGCAGCACCACGCTCGGAGACCACGTCGTGCTGGCCGGGCAGGTCGGGGTGGTCGGACACATCGAGATCGGCGCGGGCGCGATGGTCGGCGCCCAATCGGGGATTTCGAACTCGGTGAAGCCCGGCGAGAAGCTCTTCGGCTCCCCCGCCCGTCCCGTGACCCAGGCCAAGCGCATCGAGGCCAGCCTCAACTACCTGCCCGAGCTCATCCAGACCGTTCGCAGGCTCAAGCGGCGCGTCGAGGAGCTCGAGGGCCCCTGCGCCCCCACGTGAGCGCGCCCAACCAGCGAACGCTCGCGCGGCCGATCTCCTTCGAGGGGAAGGGGCTCCATACGGGCGTCGTCTGCAAGGTGGAGTTCCGGCCCGCTCCTCCGGGCGCCGGCATCCGGTTCATTCGCCTCGATCTCCCCGGCACGCCGGAGATTCCCGTGACGCCCCGGTACGCGCGCGCGGACACGGATCAGATGCGGCGCACGATCTTGAAGAACGGGAGCGCCGAGGTCCACACGGTCGAGCACATCCTGGCCGCGGCCGCCGGACTCGAGCTGGACAACCTCGTGATCGCGCTGAACGCGCAGGAGCCGCCCGAGCCCACCGACGGAAGCGCCGGCCCGTACGTCCGGCTCTTCCAGGAAGCGGGCATCGTGGAGCAGCCGGCCCCCCGTCGCTACTTCCGGATCACCGAGCCGGTGCGGCACGAGGAGAACGGCGTGATCCTCGTCGCGCTCCCGCACGAGGGCCTTCGGGTCACCTTCACGATCGAGTACGAGAACGCATGGCGCGGGACGCAGTACGCGACCTACGACATCGACCCCGACGTCTTCGTGAAGGAGATCGCGCCCGCGCGCACGTTCGTGCTCGAGCGCGACGTCGAGAAGCTCCGTGCGAAGGGGATGATCCAGGGAGGGACGCTCCAGAACGCGGTGGTCGTGCGGCCCGACGGCATCCTCAACCAGGAGCCGCTCCGGTTCGAGGACGAGTTCGTCCGCCACAAGATCCTCGACTTCCTCGGGGATCTCTACCTGCTGGGCCGCCCGGCGCGGGGCCACTTCCTCTCGGTGAAGTCCGGCCACGCCTCGAACGTGCGGTTCGTCCAGAGACTCGCGTCCTCGGAGGAGCCCGGAAGTCTCCTGCGCACACCGCGGACGAACGGCGATCTGGGTCCGATCCAGCTCGACATCAACGCGATCCAGCGCATCATGCCGCACCGATATCCGCTTCTCCTCGTGGACCGCATCCTGAGCCTCGAGGCGAACCGTGTCGTCGGGATCAAGAACGTCACGATCAACGAACCGTTCTTCGCGGGGCACTTTCCGGGCCATCCGATCATGCCGGCCGTGCTCATCATCGAGGCCATGGCGCAGTGCGGGGGAGTCCTGCTCCTGAACACCGTCGATCGCCCCAAGGACAAGCTCGTGTACTTCATGGGAATCGACAACGCGAAGTTCCGCAAGCCGGTGCGACCCGGGGACCAGCTCCGGTTCGAGCTCACGATGCTCCGGCTGAAGTCACGCATCTGCAAGATGGAGGGAAAGGCATACGTCGATGGAGACCTCGTCGCGGAAGCAGAGCTTCTATCCAGCATCGTCGAGCGCAGTCCCTGAAGTCGATCTCCTGACGGGCACGTGGGCACGCGCGACAGGCGCGGTGCTCCCGCTTCCCGGACGAGATCTCGCGAAGCCCTCGGTGCACCCGACGGCCATCGTCGAGCGCGGCGCGGTGCTCGGGCCGGGGGTCGTGGTCGGGCCGTTCGCGTACGTCGGTCCGCGGGTCTCGCTCGGCGAGGGGACTCGTGTCGGGCTTCACGCCGTCATCGAGGGGCACACCACGATCGGGGCGCGGTGCCAAATCCACCACGGCGCGATCATCGGGAATCTCCCTCAGGACCTGAAGTACCGGGGAGCGCCATCGGAGGTGGTGATCGGCAACGACACCACGGTGCGGGAGTACGCCACGATCCACGCCGCCACCGCGGAAGGTGAAACCACTCGCGTGGGCGACCACGTGCTCCTCATGGCCTACACGCACGTGGCGCACAACTGTCGTCTCGGGAACCATGTGATTCTGGCGAACGCCGCAACCCTCGCGGGGCACGTCCGCGTGGACGACTACGCCATCCTGGGCGGGCTCACTCCGGTGCATCAATTCGTCGCGATCGGGTGCCACGCGTTCATCGGCGGCGGATCGCGCGTGCCGCAGGATGTGCCGCCGTTCGTGAAGGCTGCGGGAAATCCGCTCCGCGCGTGCGGACTCAACGCGATCGGCATGGACCGACGCGGTATCCCGGCCGAGGTGCGCCTGGAGGTCAAACGCGCCTACCGCATCCTCTACCGTTCGCAGCTCAACGTGACGCAGGCGCTCGACCGCATCCTCCGCGAGCTCAAGCCTTATCCCGAAGTCCACGAGTTCGTGGAGTTCGTCCGGAGCTCGGAGCGGGGCATCGTGCGGTGAGCAAGGTCCGGGTCGGCGTGGTCGGTCTCGGACACCTCGGGACCCACCACGCGCGGGCCTGGTCCCGCATCCAGGAGGTGGAGCCGGTCGGGGGGTACGACCCCTCGCCCGAGGCGCGCGAGCGCGCGCATCGGGATCTCGGCCTCCGCCCGTTCGAATCGCTCGAGCCGCTCCTCGACGCGTGCGATCTCGTCTCGATCGCGGCGCCGACCCCGGAGCACGCCGACCTCACGGACCGGGCGATCGCGCGCGGGCTCCACGTGCTCGTGGAGAAGCCGATGGCGGCCAGCCCGGAGGAGGCGGAGCGGATGCTCGCGTCCGCGCGCCGCGCCGGCGTGGCCCTCTACGTGGGACACGTCGAACGGCACAATCCGGCCGTCCAGGCCTCGCTGCCGCACCTGCACGCGCCCCGATTCATCGAGGCACACCGCCTCGCGCCCCCCGTGGCGCGGGGGCTCGACGTGGACGTGGTGCTCGACCTCATGATCCACGACCTGGACTTGGCGCTCCTCGCGACGCGCTCGCGTGTCGCGGAGATCCACGCGGTGGGCGTCCCGGTCCTCACGTCGCGGATCGACATCGCGAACGCGCGGATCGTCTTCGAGAGCGGCTGCGTGGCCAACCTCACGGCGAGCCGGATCTCGCGCGAGAAGGTCCGGAAGATCCGCTTCTTCGAAGCCAGCGAGTACCTCTCGATCGACTGCCTGAATCGCACCGTGGAGGCCTACCGTCTCGCGCCGAAGCAGGGACCCGGCACGGACGACCTCTTCCAGCGGATCCGGCCCCTCGCGATCCAGGTGCCGGGCACGGACCCGCTCGAGTCCGAGCTCCGCCACGTCCTTTCGCTGCGGGACGAGCCCCAGCGCTCCTGGGCGGAGTCCGCGACGGCGCTCGAGGCGCTCCGCGCGGCCGAGCGGATCGTCCGGCTCATCGCGCTCACGCCCCAGGGCGTTTCCGTCTGATCCCCGTGAAGCTCGTGGTCTCGGCCGGCGACCCGTCGGGGGACCGGCTGGGAGCGGCGTGCCTGGAGGCGCTTCGCCGCCGGGGGGCGGAGGTCGAGGCGGTGGGCCTCGGCGGCCCCGCGCTGCGGGCCGCCGGGATGGAGACCGTCGCGGACATGGAATCCGTCGCCGTCATGGGATTCGGGGCGATCACGCATCTGCCCGCGATCCGCCGCGCGCGCGCCGAGGTGCGGCGGGCGCTCGAAGCCCGTCCCGGCGCGATCTTCCTGCCGATCGACTCCCCCGGACTCAACCTGGGGCTCGCGCGCGCGGCCCGCGCGATGGGACGGCGCGTCGTCTACTACGTGTGTCCGCAGATCTGGGCCTGGGGATACGGGCGGGTCCGGCGCCTGCGGGAGGACGTGGATCTCACGCTCCTCCTCTTCCGGTTCGAGGAGCAGATTCTCGCGTCCGAGGGCGCGCGTTTCCGCTGGGTCGGTCATCCCGCGGGCGCGCTTCGATTCGACGAGGACCGGCGCCGCGCGGCGCGCGAGAAGCTCGGGATCGCGTCCGGCGAGACGCTTCTCGCGCTCCTGCCGGGGAGCCGGCGCGCCGAGGTGCGGCACCATCTCGCGCCGATGCTCGACGCGGCCGCGCGGCTTCGGGATCGCACGGGCGCGGGCCTGCGCGTCGCGCTGAGCGACGCCGGATCGGTGGAGGACGCCGCGGCCCGGACCCCCGCTCGCGAGCTCCTTCGTGTCGTCGATCCGCTCCTCCAGCGGGGTGAGTCGGAAGCGCTCCTCCGCGCCGCGGACCTCGCGATCGTCGCCTCGGGCACGGCGACGCTCGAGACCGCCTCGCTCGGCGTTCCCTTCGTGATCGTGTACCGGACGAGCGCGCTCAACTATGCGATCGCGCGCCGGCTCGTGAAGCTCCCGAGAATCGGGCTCGCGAACATCGTCATGGACGCGGACGTGGCGCCGGAGCGCATCCAGGGAGAGGCGACGGGATCCGCGATCGCGGACGCCGCGGAGCCGCTCCTCGTCGACCCCGCGGCCAGGGACCGGCAGCGGGCGGGATTCGCCGGTTTGCCGGAGCGCCTCGGCGGTCCGGGCGCGGCCGAGCGAGCCGCCGACGCCCTGTTCGAGCTCGCGTCGGGCCGTCTGGACGCCGCCCCGGCCGGCTTCGCGGCGCGCTGACCGGGCGGTGGAGCCCGGCCTCTCCCTCTATCGCGGGCTCACGCGAGCCCTGGGCGCGGTCCTCCCCGCGCTCTGGCGGTCAAGTCCCGGCGATCCGTCGGCGGACTCGGACCCGTGGCGCGGCGGCTTCCGCGGGGCGAATGACGAGACCGCACGCGCGGCGGGTTCCCTGTGGATCCACGCGGCGTCGATGGGGGAAGTGGCCTCCGCGCGCGGGTGGGTCGAAGCCCTCCTGGCGCGCGGCTACCGGGCGCCGTTCCTCTTCACGACGCGGACGCGCACGGGCCTCGAGCGCGCGCGCGCCACGTGGGGCGACCGCGTGGCGGCGCGCATCGCGCCGCACGACTTCCCGCAGACCGTGCGCGCCGTGCTCGAGGACGCGTGTCCCTGGAGGCTCGACATCATCGAGACGGAGCTCTGGCCGAATCTCATCGCGGAGGCGCGCGATCGTGGGACGCCGGTCGTGATCGCCGGCGCCACCGTGTCCGAGAGGACGGCGGCGCGTCTGCTGCGGA